>JAGLDM010000001.1 GCA_023145595.1 Flavobacteriaceae bacterium
TTAATATTTAACCAACAAGTAGTTGGAAGTATTCCGAATGCAAATTTCATTGAAAAATCAAATGCTTTGTTCAAAGAATTTGATGATAAAATAGTGATTGTTGATTCTAGACACTACAACGGGAAATTTAGAAATGTATATCGTAAATCAAATGAGATTGAAACAGCGGTTTTAAACGGTGTTAATGCAAAACCTCAAGATTATATTTCCTTTGCAGATATTAAGCGCTTTGGAACCAAAGTGTATGAGCAATATAACAAACCTATTTTTGTGACTTGTGGAGAAAGAGGTATCGTAACTTTTGACGGATCTGGAATTAATGAAGTTGCAGGAGTTCAATTGAATAAAAAAATTGATACAGTAGGAGCAGGAGATACATCTTTAAGTGCAATGTCTTGTTGTTTAGCGGCCGGTGTTTCACCACAAGAAGCAGCAGCATTTGCAAATTTTGCTTCTGCAGTTACCATTCAAAAATTGTTTACGACAGGTACCGCTTCAGGAAAAGAAATTATTGAAATAAGTAAAGATCCTGATTATAATTTTAGACCAGAATTAGCAGGAGATTTAAGATTGGCAAGTTATTTTGAAGATACTGAAATTGAAATTTGTTATGGCGATACGGTAGAACAATTAGGGAATATTAAGCATGTTGTTTTTGATCATGATGGAACTATAAGCACTCAAAGAGAAGGATGGGAAGACATTATGGAGCCCGTAATGATTCAAGCAATTTTAGGCGATCAATACGAAACTGCCGACAAAACTCTTTTTGATAAAGTACGTGAACGCGCCTTAGATTTTATTGATAAATCTACAGGAATCCAAACTATTGTACAAATGGAAGGATTGGTGAAAATGGTTGATGAATTTAATATTGTTCCGAAAGAAGCGATTTTAGATAAGTTTGGTTATAAAGAAATTTATAATGACGGACTTATGAAAATGGTAGACAAGAGAATGGCGAAGTTAAATAACGGTCAGTTAACGGTTCAAGACTTTACAATGAAAGGTGCGGTTGACTTTTTACATGCCTTAAAAGAAAAAGGAGTTCGTATTTATTTAGCTAGTGGAACTGATAAAGCAGATGTAATTCATGAAGCAGAATCTTTAGGGTATGCAGATATATTTGATGGCGGAATTTATGGTTCAGTTGGAGATATTAGTAAGTATTCTAAAAAGATGGTATTGCAAGATATCATTAAAGATAATAACCTAAAAGGAAATGAAATGCTGGTTATTGGAGACGGACCAGTTGAAATAAAAGAGTGTAGAAAAGTAGGCGGAATCGCTATTGGAATTGCCAGTGATGAGGTTCGTAGATATGGATTGAATCAAGAAAAAAGATCACGATTGATTAAATCTGGTGCACAAATGATTATTTCTGATTTCTCTCAGACTCAAGAATTGGTAGATCTTATTTTCGCTAAAAAATAAAGGTCATTTCGACGAAGGAGAAATCGCATATAGAGAGGTGTAATTGGTGATTTCTCCTTGGGGTCGAAATAATATTAATCAATAAAATAGTAGCACGAGTTCGTGTTTTAATGATACTTAATAATTTAAAAAAGATAAAATGTCGCAAACTAAACAACCCGAATCCTATTATTTAGGTTTTGATATTGGTGGAACAAAATGTGCAATTGTACTCGGAGATCAAGATTTTAACATCTATGAAAAGATCTTTTTCGACACAAATGTTGAACGAGGACCTGAAGCAATATTGAATGATTTCAAAAAGTATTCTCATAAAATATTTGAATCATACGATCAAAAAAAACTAGTAAAAATTGGAATCAGTTGTGGAGGCCCTTTAGATTCTAAAAAAGGAATTATAAAATCTCCACCTAATTTACCCGGTTGGGATGAAGTTGAAATTATTGATATATTCAAGAAAGAATTTAAAGTTGATGTAGCCATTCAAAATGATGCAAATGCTTGTGCAATTGCAGAGTGGATGATGGGTGCTGGAGTCGGTACAGAAAATATGATTTTTCTAACTTTTGGAACAGGAATGGGAGCCGGACTTATTTTAAATGGAAAAATTTATGCAGGAACCAATGATTTAGGAGGTGAGGTAGGTCATGTGCGAATGGCTGATGAAGGTCCAATCGGATTTGGAAAAGCAGGATCTTTTGAAGGTTTTTGTAGCGGTGGAGGAATTGCACAATTAGGGAAAAGTTATGTACAGGATAAAATAGAAGCGGGAGAGCAAGTAGATTTTTGCCCAACGGTGGATTTGATTTCGAGCATAACGGCAAAATCAATATTTGAAGCAGCAATTAAAGGTGATAAAGATGCCATGAAAATTGTAAAGGTTTCTGCTAAATATTTGGGAATCGGATTGTCAATTTTAATTGATATTTTAAATCCGGAATGCATTGTGATTGGAAGTATTTATGCAAGAAATGAGGAGATATTTAGACCATTAATATATGATGTATTAAAAAAAGAAGTCATTCCAGAAGCATTGGAGGTTTGTAAAATTGTTCCTGCTAAATTAGGAGATTCAATTGGAGACTATGCAGCATTGTGTGTTGCGATGCAATAAGGTTGAATTACGAATTACGAATTATGAATTTGGTCATTGCGAACGAAAT
>JAGLDM010000010.1 GCA_023145595.1 Flavobacteriaceae bacterium
ACCATATTTCTTAAAAACCGATCTGCTGTAATATGAAAAATTAACATCCTATTTTCTAATGTCCATTGTGCAACCGTTATTTTACAATTATACGTTTTCACATCTGTTTTAGACTTTGAAAAACATTTAAAATCTTTATAATTTAACAATTCATTGGCAGCCTCGTTCATCAAATCAATATTCAAGGTTCTATGATAAAATTGCCATGAAGTTTCTAATTCAAATGGATTTCTACCAATTACAATTCTATATTCATAACTTCTACTAAGCGCATCAAAACGTGTATGTGCCTTGTCCTTTACTTTTAAAAATTGCTTAATCACAATATCGTCTGGTAAAAAAGAATTTAGTTTGAACAGAATTTCATCAATATTAAATTCATTTTCAACATCAAAATGGGCATACATTTGGGTAGCGTGTACACCTGCATCTGTTCTCCCTGCTCCCATTATATTTATTTTCACTCGCAGCAACTTAGAGAGTCCCTCATTTATTTTCTCCTGAACAGAAATTGCATTCGGTTGGTATTGCCAACCATGATAATTGGTTCCTTTATATGAAAGTTCTAAAAAATATCTCAAATGAATCGTCTATTTTTGTAGCAACAAATATACATCAGTAATTTAGATTGATTTTTTATTGAATGAAAAAAATTTTATTGCTTTCCGACACCCATGGATTTATAGATCAACAAATCCTAAAATATGTAAAACTGGCCGATGAAGTTTGGCATGCTGGAGATATTGGATCCTTATATATCACCGATACCATTTCAGAATTAAAACCATTAAGGGCGGTTTATGGAAATATTGACGATGCACAACTTCGGTTAGAATTCCCAGAAAACAATCGTTTTATGTGTGAAGGTGTTGATGTTTGGATTACCCATATTGGCGGCTACCCAAATAGATACGATCTTAGAATTCGAGAAGAAATTAAGAAAAACCCACCGAAACTATTTATAAGCGGACATTCACATATCTTAAAAGTTCAGTTCGATAAAAAATTAGATTTATTACACCTCAATCCTGGTGCTTGTGGCAAATATGGGTTTCATCAGGTGCGTACGATGATGCGTTTTGAAATTGAGGGGGATCAGATAAAAAAATTAGAAATTATTGAACTAGAAAAACGGGTTTAAGTTTCTATCCTGTTTATTTATGATTAAATCATATCTAACAAAAGTAAGGCATGCATCTAAAAATTTATGCTAAAATCTAAACTAGTACGTTTTCATTGTAAGCGCCACTCATATGCGATTTCTCCTGGCGTCGAAATGACTTTGTAAATCAATTAAATTACAATTGACCTTCTACGATGGCACTACTTCTAAAACAGGTACACTAATAAATATTCGGGTTCCTTCATCTTTAGACGATTTAACAGTAAAAACACCCTCCATCATTTGTATTCGCGCTTCAATTTGATGTAAGCCCAAACCTCCAGAGGGGTTTTTTATCACTTTGTTCACATCAAAACCAACGCCATCATCAAAAATTCGAACCTGTAATTGTCCATCTATTTGTTTTAATAATAAGGTCGCATTTTCTGCCTTACTGTGTTTGATTATATTATTGAGCAGTTCCTCAATAATATGATATAACTTAATTTCTAACTCAACTTTATAGCGCTCTACATTTTGTGCGTCACTTTGGAAAGATAATTTTGAATTTGAATATTTTTCACACAAGTCTTCAATAGCATAGGCCAATCCAAATTTTAATAACACCGAAGAAATTAATTGATGTGATAAATCTCTAATTTTTTCACCGGCTTCTTTTACGATTTTTTGGGTTTTCTCTATTTCTTCTGGGGCTTTATCATCCAATTCGGCTTTTGCGGCTTGTAAATGCAAGCCTGCCGAAGATAATAAAGCCCCAACACTGTCATGTAATACTCCGGCTATTTCTCTTCGTTCATATTCCTTTCCGTCAATAGTTGCATTTAAAATTTTAACCTGAGTTTCATTCTTAACACGTTCTATTTTCTGTTCCTGTAATAGATTCTCTTTTTGAAATTCGAGTTCCTTGTTTT
>JAGLDM010000100.1 GCA_023145595.1 Flavobacteriaceae bacterium
AAAACTCCTACTTTTCAGCAGGAGGTTTATATATCAATTTAAAATAAATTTAGTAATTCCAAAGATCCAATTCTTTATCACGAATACTTTCTCTAATTTTATTTGATTCCAATACTTGGTATAAAGAATTATCTTTTATATAATCAGAAACATCTCTATCTCCATATACATTTTCCTCTCTATAAATAATAGCATTATACCGCTTGGCATTTAACAACTGATCGTATGACAAATTATTCGCTGCATTTTTCCCGTTAAACACCTTCATATCGAACAATACTTGACGAGCACCAGGATACCAAACCCAAAATAAAGCAAGATCTTCTGCAATACCATCACCAAGGTCTTTTTTGTTTTTTGTCTGAACATCTGGAGCAACTGGAGCAATCCCTAGAAGCCTATATTTCATGGCTCCCTGTCTCTTGTCAACATACCAAACTCCCTTGATTCTAAATCCTACAATATCCCTTGACTTTATTTCAACTCTATCGATATATTCTTCAATATTCATCTCTCCTCTGTCTAAGGCGTCTTTACCTGCATCTGCAGTGTCTACTCTAAACAATTTTGCGTTTATTTCTGCTTTCGTCAATTTTCTCGTAAAATACGTATCGTCAAAGACTTCGGTGATTTTATCATCCTCAATACCCGCTAATAAGGTTGCAAACAAAGACTTTCTAACTTTTGTAATACCTTCACCATCGTGAATAGGGTAGTAATAAGGTAAGTTAATTCGTTCATTCATATCAATGTACTCCCAAATCACCTTAGACCACATTAAATCACGATCATCTACATAACCATAACTCATTGGACTTGAGGTGTCTGCTGCTTCCTGAGCTTCTGTTTGCACACCAATTTCAGCAGGAGTCTTTGCGTTTAATAAATTTAATTGTGCATTCACACTATTCATTGCAAAAACAACTATCAATACTAAAATTAAATTAGTCTTATTCATATTCATATTATTTTGAATTGCCTATTGTACCTCAATAGTAACCGGCGATGCATCTTTAATTCTTGATGAAACACCATTAACTTTTGATTTCACATCAAAAATACCAATTACGTCACCCACTCTTGCTCTATTAATTGCAGCTTGAGCCCGTGCACTCATTTTACTTCCTTTTACAATAATCGTTGACTGCCCTGGTACTTTTACTTTAAAACTAACTACAGTAAATTTTAAATCGAATAAGAAGTCTGGTAGCTCCACACGAACTGTTGTTTTTGCCAAACTTGATTTTGGCATTTTTACATAACCAGATTCTTTTCTCACTGTTGTTAATGGCTTTGGTATAGCCTTTACTCGATATATCCTCGAACTTGTCATTTTAGAGCCATCAGGTAAAGTCGCTGTAACGTTAATCCTAACCTTAGCGCCCTTATTCCTAGGCTTCATAATGTACTTCCCTACTCCTTTCGCTTTTGAAAGTCCGGGAGCACTAACCTTAATCTTGTTATCTGCTACTCCAGGAACCGAAATCGTCATAGGATTCTTTAAACCTCTATAAACTACATTCATTTTATCTGCAGAAATTACAGCTTCATTTGGTCTTGCAACTACAGAATATGTGGTTTTAATAGGTATTTCAATTTCTTCTCCATCTTGATTAAATACAAACTTTCCTTTGAGAGGATTTTCTCCAACCCTTCCAGCTCGAAGGTTTAATTGAACACCTCCTCCTTTAAAATTAGATTTATCTATTTTTTGTCCATTAATTACAACATTCGATGGTTTTAAAGTCTTATCATACCTTCCTAATACAATTTGACCTGTAACTTTTTCTCCTGGAAAAAATGATGATTTAGTCGGCATAAAAATAGCTTGATAGGTATTAGCACTAATACCTGCATCTACATTTAATTGCCCCCCTAACATTGTGTTCAAAATACTACGTTCTGCACCTCTAATATCAGATTGCATTACCGTTAATTTTGTTAAAGATGCAACTACCGGGAAGCCTACAAAATTATACTCTAACCAACTTTTAGTAATTCCTTCACGATCTGTTTGGTCACTTGTATCAAAATACTGTTGTATCAATTTTGAGACTTCAGGATATTTACTCCCTAATATCTTCTCTAATCCATTTCGATACTTTAGAATTTCATCTACAAATTGCTTTCCTTCTTCTGAAATTTTTCCTTTTTTAAAGAAATAGACGTCTAAAACATCTGACTTATCCATAGATTCATAGTTCGTCGCATCTTCAACACTCCCTAATAGAAGTTCTTTAATTTCATCTATATGTGAATATAACTCTTGTGACAAAACTTTAACCTGTTTTGCTTTATCATTGATCTCTGTAAACTTTTCAGGTTGATCAGTAGCTTTTACTGCCAAACCAGCATATTTTCCTTCGTTTTTAACCGTTTGAGTTGTATTAAACGTAGTCATACGTTGATTTAAATATCCAAAAGCTGTTAACACTTCCTTAGACATTTGCATTGCCAACATTGAAATAAATACTAAGTACATCAGATTAATCATCTTCTGTCTTGCTGATAATTTTCCTCCTGCCATAATTAATTAGTTTTAAGGGTTAATAAATAAATTAGTACTAATTAATTTTTAGACATTGCAGTTAGCATACCTCCATAAACTCCATTTAGAGAAGATAAATTAGCGGCCAAAGACTCCATTTGTTCTTTTAGACTATTAGCATTTTCAACCATCTCAGAATTAATTGCTCCAGGATTGTTTTCTAATTGCACTTGATATAAACTGTTTAAAGATTCCATTTGAGCAGCTGCCAAAGACATTTGTTCGTTGTATCTATTTGTTGATTCAATAGAGCCTACAATTGGAGCTATATTATCTGCAGCTCCTTTAAAATTTAATATACTATCACCCAAACTTCTAATAAGTCCGGCATCTAATTTTGCCTCTTCAAGCATATCATCTAATTTCTGAGATAACATTCCTTGAACATCACCTTTTTCACTTGCTGTTCCTCCAGCCAATTCTGGATATACTTTAGACCAATCAAGATCATCTTCTACAGGCTCAAATGCGGCAATAGCAAACACTATTGATTCTGCAATCATACCTACCATTAGCATTTCATTACCTAAAGGCCAGTGTAGAATTTTAAATAATGCACCTAAGATAACAATTGATGCTCCTAGGCCATAAGCCATGTTAAAAAATTTTTTTGTTGCTTGAGACTGTGCCATAATTTTTTTTTTAGTTAAGGGGTTAATTAATTATTGTTATTGTTATTGTTATTTCACTGTTACTCCTAAGTGCTGAATCATTCTAAAGCCAATATAACTCCGTGCAGAATCAGCATATTCAAAATCACGAGAACCTACTTCTAAGAAATAGGCCACATCTTTCCATGAACCACCACGTATTACTCTACGCTTATTTCCTTTATTTGTAACATTCGGATTCAGGGTAGAACTCATGTAATAAGAAGTGTTTTCATATGTAGTGGTTGTCCATTCAGATACATTCCCTGCCATATTATACAAACCGTAATCATTGGCTTCATAAGACTCCACTTCTACTGTATATAAAGCACCATCTGCTGCATAATCACCTCTACTAGGTTTAAAGTTTGCTAAAAAACAACCTCTGTCATTAGTCGTGTAAGGGCCTCCCCATGGGTAAACTCCATAATCTAAGCCTCCACGTGCTGCATATTCCCATTCCGCTTCAGATGGTAATCCGTAACCAGGTGCATTAAATGTATGCTTTTTACGTTTTAGGTAGTTGTTTTTTTTCTCAGTTCTCCAATTACAAAACGCGATTGCTTGATTCCAATTAACCCCTACAACAGGATAGTCTTGATACGCTTGATGATAGAAATAATCTTGATGCATCGGATCATTATACGAATAATCGAAATCTCTTACCCAAACAGTTGTATCTGGATAAACTGTCAATATATCCTCTTTGACATAATCAGCCCTGCTTCCTTTGTTTTTCGCGGCATCTATAAGATCCAAAGAATAATAACGATATTTCAATTTAGAGACATCCAACAATCTACCTCCATCAAAACTTTTACTTAAATCAACATACACACTATCCATTACTTCTGTGTAATACACATCTGGAAATTTAGCAGGATCCCAAATTAAATCTTCATCCCAATCCAATGATCTAGAATTATCATTTTCCAAACCAACATAATTGTCATATATATATTTTTCATATGGTGTCTGACCAGTAGTATCAGCATTTTTAAACTGATAATCTGCCAATATTTGATTTGAATCTGAAGGATCTCCTGTTGACATTAAATCGGCCAATTTTGCCAATTTCGATCTTATAACAGAATCTCTAACCCAATAAACAAACTCTTTATACTCACTATTAGAAATTTCAGTTTCATCCATATAAAAAGGCGGAACCGTCACCGTGTTAAGCGGTGCATCAAATGAAGCAGACTCATCTTCTTCGTGTTTACCTCTCGTAAAAGAACCTCCTGGAATCAAGGTCATGCCATAAGGCTTTTCCGCATTCCATGTCTTTTTAGATTTTACTCCTACCAATTCACCTTTATCATTTCCACTACTACAACTTGTAATAAAAATAACTAACAATATAAATAGTCCTGTTCTCTTCATAATATAAAATATATCTCTTGTCTATATTTACGCAAACGTAAAGTTATTTACTCTTAAAAGCAATTTAAATCGCTTTTTTTAATGTTTTATGCCATCTTTCTGGTATTTCCTGCTTATTTGCATTCAAATAATCTTGATAAGTGCAAGGTATTAACGAATGTCTTTGATATTTATTATTCTTTTTAAGATTAATTTCCATCCACCATCTCCCAGTCTTATCACTTTTGTAAAAATTTAACACCTCTTCATCTATCGGGATAATAAATTTTTGATAAGTTTCCTTAGTTCCAAATGGAAAATCATTGGCTCTACAACTTACTCCTTCAACAAAATACCATATAGCCTGAGCAATTAATTGTGCTGTCTGATTTTGTTGATCTAAAGTTGGATTGTATTCGTAAATACCAAATGACGTCACCTTATCGCTAATACCGGCATACCTTGAGATCGCACATAAATCATCCCCATAAAAACCATTAGGTGTGGCGTTATTATTCCCTGGCGCCTCACTTTTACGCACAACACCTATATCTATTGAAATAATATCTGCATCTCTTAAAACGGGTTCTGCTAATTCTATATTATTAGCAACTTCACCTAATCTAAAGGCATCAAAAAACAAATCATTTACTAAATCAATTTCTTCTTGAGAGTTGAAAAAGGTCTGATAACCAATATTACTGAAATTAAATAAGTTGTTTGGCTTCTCCATAACTATAGAACTCAAATAAGATTGTGAACTAACACCGTCTTGAATGCTTCCAAAATCAAACTTATTATCTACAGAAACAATATTTACCATTTGTTCCAATTGATCATAACCTCTATAATTTGCATAAGTCAAATCTTGACCTCCACCTATTATAATAGGAATGATATTTAATTTTATCAAATCTGCGGTAATTCCTTTGAGCGCAAAATAGGTATCGCTTATGGAGTTTCCTTTAGGAATAGTCCCTAAATCTGCTAAATTAGCATCCCAACTTCCCGGAAATAACTGATATAATTCTTTTCTTACTTCGTTTAAACCATAACCCGTTCCTACATTATCTACAGCACCTCTATCCTCTTCTACACCAATAATCGCCATGCGAATATGTTCTAAATCTGGAATGCCATTTTGTTTGGAATGGATACGAATAATATGACTAAGTGTTTTTTCTGAAAGCAACATTGCATGTGCCATAACAGAATCATCAACTGGAAATAAATAATCAGAATTAATATTAGTCATTATTGGGGGTTATCAACTCCGCTAAAATAATGAATTATTTCTTTTTTACTACTTTTTTCTTAGTCGTTTTTTTAGTAACTTTCTTTTTCGCTCTTTTTTTAGGTGCGTTTTTCTCTATGATTGCCTGTACCTCTTCAAGGGTTAACTTATCTGCCTTGGTCGTTTTTGGTAATTCAATTTTAATTTTCCCTTTAAGGATGTTAAAACGCCCCCAACGTGCTTTTTCAACTCTTATCCCTTCTTCTTCCCAGTTATGAATAACTTTATCTATTTCCTTTTGCTTTTTAACTTCAATCAATTCTACAATATCATCAAAGGTTAAATTATCATAGTCATATTTTTTATTGACATTGATAAACATATTATTCCATTTGATAAACGGACCAAACCTTCCAACTCCTTTTTGAACAGGTAAATTCTCGTATTCTGCAATTGGAGCATCTGCTTCTCTCTTAGCCTCTATCAATTCAATAGCTTGATCTAACTCCATTTCTAACGGATTACCTCCCTTTGGTAGCGAAACAAACATAGTTCCAAATCTTACATAAGGTCCAAATCGACCGTTAGAAATAATCACATCTTCATCTTCATATTTCCCTACGGTTTTAGGCAATAAAAACAAATCCAATGCCTCTTCTAAGCTTATAGTGCCTAAATTTTGATCTGGTTGTAAACTTGCAAATACTTTATCCTCATCGTCTCTATCTCCAATTTGAACCATCGGTCCAAATTTACCCAAACGCACCAATATCGTTTTTCCAGATTCTGGGTGTTTTCCTAAAACACGTTCTCCTGACTCCCTTTCAGCATTTGCTGCAACATCTTCAACAGTTGCATGAAACCCTGTATAGAACTCCTTAATCATACCTATCCAATCTTCTTTTCCTTCTGCGATTTTATCGAAATCCGATTCTACTTGTGCCGTAAATCCGTAATCCAAAATATTCGCAAAATGAGCGACTAAAAAGTCTGTTACAATACTCCCAATATCTGTGGGTACTAACTTCCCCTTGTCTGCTCCCACTTTTTCTGATAATATTTCATCAGAAACTTCATTGTTTTTAAGGGTTATTTGGGTGTAGTTTCTTTCTTTACCTTCAACAGTTCCTTTTTCTATGTAACCGCGACGTTGCACGGTAGAAATAGTTGGTGCGTAGGTAGACGGACGTCCAATCCCTAATTCCTCCAAGCGTTTTACCAAAGCGGCTTCTGAAAACCTATAAGGAGGTTTTGAATATCTCTCTGTTGCTGTTATATAATTACTATTTAACAATTCATTTACGACTAATTTCGGCAACATCCCTTCTTGTTCTTCATCTTCATTATCTGTACCTTCTAGATAAACTTTTAAAAACCCTTCAAATGAAATAACCTCTCCTCTTGCTGTTAGTATTTTTTCGTTTTTAGAATTTTGAATTCTAACATTGGTTCGTTCTAATTTCGCATCACTCATTTGTGAAGCAATGGTTCTTTTCCAGATTAAACTATACAATCTATCTTGATCATAATCAATTGAAACCGAGTGGCGATCCATATGCGTAGGTCTAATAGCCTCATGCGCTTCTTGTGCTCCTTTTGATTTTGTTATAAAATTTCTAGGAAAACTATATTCTTTACCATACGATGTCGTAATTTCTTCTTGTGCAGCATTTTTTGCATCTTCAGATAAATTTACACTATCTGTTCTCA
>JAGLDM010000101.1 GCA_023145595.1 Flavobacteriaceae bacterium
ACTTTACCTTGTTTGTTCACTTCAATTTTTTGAAGTGCTGGTAAATTTACAGGGAAAATACGTTCTACTCCAACAGTACCAGACATTTTTCTGATGGTAAAAGTTTCTGTTGCTCCAGTTCCTTTACGTTGAATTACAACACCTCTAAAGTGCTGAGTACGTGTTTTTTCACCTTCTCTAATTTCGTAATATACGGTGATAGTATCTCCTGCTGAAAATTTAGGAAAATCTTTTTTTGCTACAAATTCGTTTTGAATGAATTTTAATAAATCTGCCATTTTTGTTTTTTTAATGGTTTCTGAAAGCCAACATGCACGATTCTCGTCAGAGGTTGATTTTGAGTCTGCAAAAATAGTATTTTTGTTTTGTTATGCAATGCTATTGGTGAAATATTTTTTGATTGATCTTATATGTGTCTCACCTTTGCAATTCCTGTGAGGAATAAATTTGCTTTTTTAGATTGATCTAAATCTTCTTTTTTTGCTCCAAGTGTTCCTTGTTGAATTACCTAAATTTGGTAATTTAGATATTCTGTTATTAATATTTTCTCTGGAAGCATTTAATTGTGTGTTACCGTTCTGTTGCATTTTTTTGTAATTTTTAATGGTTTCTGAAAGTCAACATTTATGATTTTTATCATGTGTTGATTTTGAGGGTGCAAAAGTACTACTTTTTTTTTGTTTTACAATGTTATTTGTGAAATATTTTTCCAACTGATTTTATATACGTTTTTCCTTTGTTATTTCTGTAAGGAATAAATCTGTTTTTTTGAATCATGTAATGGATTTCTGCTTTATCAGGAACGATAAGTAGAAAAATAGCTTAATCTTCTAATAAATCTGGTCGAATATTTTTTGTTCGCTCCAAAGCCATATCTGATCGCCATTCGTCAATTTTAGGAAAATTACCAGACAAAAGGATTTCAGGCACCTTCATTCCGTCATATTCCGCAGGGCGTGTATAAACAGGGGGAGACAATAAATTGTCTTGAAAAGAATCGGTGAGCGCAGAGGTTTCGTCTCCTAGTACGCCAGGGATTAATCGAATTACGGCATCACAAACTACCGCAGCCGCTAATTCACCACCACTAAGTACATAATCGCCAATAGAGATTTCTCTAGTGATAAACTTATCTCTCACACGTTGATCTACACCTTTATAATGTCCGGTTAAAATTAGGATATTCTCAGACATCGATAGTGCGTTGGCGGTTTGTTGGTTCAGAGTTTTTGCATCTGGCGTCATATAGAGTATTTCATCATAATTACGTTGACTTTGCAATTCAGAAATACATTTGTCGATTGGTTCAATCATAAGAACCATTCCAGCGCCTCCACCAAATTGATAATCATCAATTTTACCGTACTTATTGAGAGCATATTTTCGTAAATCATGAAAATGTACTTCAACTAAACCTTTGTCTATTCCTCGTTTTATGATGGAATGTTCAAACGGACTTTTAATTAAGTCTGGGGAAACAGTAATGATATCTATTCGCATATGGCAAAGATACTTTTTTTTTGGAAGTGAAAGGGATGTTGACTAATGCTTTAAGGTGTTGTAGGTTTTCATCAAATTAAAAATAAAGTTTTTTTCCGCTTGATACCTCTATGGCTCTGCCTCTAGGTAGTTCATTTGGGATTTTTTTGTTTGGTTAGTTGTGGTGGTTAAGTTAATAGGTATTTCCCGAGATGATTCATCATCCCAAATCTGGCTTCGTCTTGAAAATATAAATTTACATCTTCGTACTTATCTTTATCTAGACTTAATCTAATGTTGTTTAGTGTATTAGGGAGTTTTTAAAAAAGCCTTTTCAGCTTCTTTATCTTTTTTATAGTGAGATTTTCGTGGAACTTTAAATTTCGTTTTGAAATGTTGTTTTAAATATTCTCGAATTCGTTGATATTTAACATCAACTCCATACTTTTCATTTACCCATATCTGCGCATCCCAATATCCCAAAAAAGGATTGTGTGGATCGTTAACTCTTTGAGCTAGACCTTGATGAATTTCACTTGTAATGATTTTTGACTTCTTGTTTTTTGGCTTGTCGTATAACAACTCATTAATCCCTGCCGATTTATAATTGTTTAACCACCTTTCTAAGGTTCTAATATGGATTCCTAAAAAATCCGAAACTTCTTGACGAGTTTTAAATTTATCCATCTTTATATAAATCAAAGATTTTACTCGCTTCTCTCCTTTTAACGTTTTCTGTCTTGATAACAAACTTTTAAGTTCTGTTAACGATTCTGAAATGTCTAAATGTGCTATTTTTCCCATGTTTAAATACACGAAATATATACGGCAATTCAAAACTATATTGGTATAATAGAGTGAAAAAACTCTAGGTTCCTTTCTTAATGTTGTAGCGGACTAATAATTTTGACATCATTAAACGCAATAGTTCCTCGGATAACACTATCGATAACCGTCTTTAAAGCTTCAATCAATTGCATTTTTAGTTGTGATTTGTGATAAATTAGACTCACTTCTCTAGCAGGTACAGGTGCGTTAAATTCTTTTAAAAATTGCAGATCTTTTTCATTCAAATCTAAAGTGTGTAAGTAGGGTAGAAGTGTCATACCTAAATTCTCTTTAGATAATTTTATCAATGTATTAAAACTCCCGCTTTCTAAATGAAAATGAGCCCCCGTTTCTTTTTTGAAGCCCATACATAAGTTCAAAATACTTTCCTTAAAACAATGACCATCTTCTAATAATAGAATGTCATTTAATTCTAAATCTTCCGTATTAATCATTTTCTTTTTTTGTAAACGATGCCCATCGGGAATAAAACCAACAAATGGCTCATAATAAATTACACGCTCTTTGATGGCTTCATTTTCTAATGGAGTAGCAGCAATAGCGGCATCTAGATGACCATCTGTAATTCTTTTTATAATCTCTTCTGTAGTGAGTTCTTCAATAATCAGATTTACCTTAGGGTGTTTTTTTACAAATGTTTTTAAAAACATAGGCAAAAGGCTAGGCATAATTGTTGGAATGATTCCAATTTTAAATTCACCACCAATATATCCTTTTTGCTGATCTACAATATCGGTGATTCGATTACTTTCATCCACAATAATTTTTGCTTGCTCAACAATTTTTTCTCCAACTTGAGTTAATTGAATAGGCTTCTTGCTTCTATTGAATATTTTAATAGATAATTGATCTTCTAATTTTTGAATTTGCATGCTCAGAGTAGGCTGTGTGACAAAACAGTGTTCTGATGCGATGGTGAAATTTTTATGTTCAGCAACTGCTAAAACATATTTTAATTGAGTAATGGTCATTTGTATAAGTTTTGACGATAAAGATATTAAAACTATCAATTGTAATTATAATAATCTTGTTTTATTTTAGGTATATTTGAGGGATAACTTAAAAGAAATAAAAATGAACACTACAATTTTAGGGCTAGACAAAGAAAAAACAGAAGGGTTGGTTAATGATTTAAACGGATTATTATCAAATTTTCAAGTGTATTATCAAAACTTAAGAGGATTACATTGGAATATTAAGGGAAAATCATTTTTTGAATTACATGTTAAGTTTGAAGAGTTTTATACAGATTCTCAAGAGAAAATAGATATGATTGCAGAGCGGATTTTAACTTTGGAAGGAAATCCATTACACACGTTTAATGATTATACAGCATTAGCGTCTGTACCTGTTGGAAAAGATATATCTCAAGATATGAAGGCTGTAAATCTAGTTGTCAACTCCTTGTCTGAATTATTAAAAATAGAGCGGCAAATATTAGATACTTCTGATGATGCAAATGATGAAGGAACAAATTCTATGATGAGTGACTTTATTGCAGAACAGGAAAAAACGATTTGGATGTTACAGTCTTGGCTAGGATAAAATTAAAAATAATAAAACAAGCAGCTATCTATAGATGATTGCTTGTTTTATTATTTCAAGGTCGATTATCTTTTTATAAAACACCGTATTTGGTTGCTATTTGACAGCCTCGACCAATTCTATTTTGCTAATATTGGCTTTTGTAGTTAAAAAACCATAATTAATACTCACAATATTTTTTTCAATACGTTCTATAGTTCCGACTGTTGTTCCATCAATCAAACGGACTCTATCATTAACTTTATAGTTGTAATCAGCTTTTTTCTTTGCAATTTTATCAGCAACAGTTTTTTTTACTTCACGTACTTTTACAACTTCAACTAAAATCTCCTTCTCCACTTTTTTAATTTTCTCTTTCTGAATTTTTTGTACAACTTTTGCCTTTTTCTTCTCAGACTTAGTTTTCTTTATTGGCGGATTCTTTTTTAAATATTTCGTCCGTTCTATCAATGCCCATTTCATAAATTCTGAAATGAGTTCTTTTTTATTATTGGTTTGAAAATATTTATTGGCTATTTCGTTGACCTTTCTACCGGTGACAAGCATTTTCTGATTGGAGTCATAGAGTTCTTGAAACAGTTCTAGTTTGTTTTGAACTTTTGATTGCTTATCCGATAAGCTATCGGTTTGTTCAATAGCTCTATTTTTTTCTTTTTCTAAATTATCAGATGTTTTCTGTAATTTATTGCGTTCCTTTTGAAGCTTTGAAATGGTCTTGTCGAGTCTAATTTTTTCGCGTTTCACTTTTTTCTTAGCTCGGTTAATTAAACTAAACGGGATTCCGTTTTTTTGTGCTACTTCAAAAGTAAAAGAACTTCCTGCTTGTCCTATAAACAATTTAAACAAGGGTTCTAAACTGCGTTCATCAAATTGCATATTGGCATTAGAAACATTGTCTAATTCATCTGCTAAGACTTTTAAATTGGCATAGTGGGTGGTAATAATTCCGAAAGCTTTTTTACTATGAAATTCTTCTAAGAAAATTTCTGCCAATGCTCCGCCTAGTTCTGGGTCAGAACCGGTACCAAATTCATCAATTAAAAACAACGTGTTCTCATTACATCGTTTTAAAAACTGCCGCATATTTTTTAGTCGATAACTATATGTGCTGAGTTGATTTTCTATGGATTGATTGTCGCCAATATCTGTTAAGATTCTATCAAAAACATACAATTCGCTCTTTTCTGAAGCTGGAATTAGCAAACCACTTTGCAGCATCACTTGTAATAATCCAATTGTTTTTAGGGTAATACTTTTTCCTCCTGCATTGGGACCAGAAATAACAATAATTTGTTGTTTCTCGTTTAATTCTAAAGTTTGAGGAATAATTATAGACTTATCATCTTTGTATTTCTCTAACAAAATAGGGTGGTAGGCATCCTTTAAAAACACTTTTTTATCAGTTGTTATTTTTGGCAAAATGGCATCGATATCTTTTCCATATTTTGCTTTGGCTCCAATGAGATCTAATTGGATTAAATATTTTTGATATTGTACCAATAAAACATGAAAGGGTCTTAACTCATCGGTCAATAACTTTAGAATCCGAATGACTTCTTGTTTCTCCTCAAAAATTAAATTTTCTAACTCTCTTGAATATTGTAAAGTGGCTTGTGGAGCAATAAATATAATACTTCCAGACCTTGATGTACCTAGTAATGACCCTTTAACCTTTCTTTTGTGCATTGGGATTACTGCCAAAACCCGCTGATTATCAACTACAGATTCTCGAATGTCATCTAAATAACCAGAACTATTAAATTTTGAAAGTGCTCGAGAAAAACTGTCATTTATTTGCCCTCGTACTTCTACAATTTCTCTTCTGATGCTTTTTAAATTGGGAGAAGCTTTGTCGTGTAAATCTCCGAAGGGAGTGATTATTTTTTTGATGTAATCGGAAACAATTGTTGTGTATTCAACTTCTTGAGAATGTTTGAAAAGAATAGGGTATATTTCTTTGAACTTTTTAAAAAATTTCAGTAACTCATTTGAAGTTTCTGTGGTATTCAATACTTTTAAAAACCCTTCTGGAATGATGTATGAATTTTCAACTTCAAGCAAACTAATTTCTTTTGAAATATCATCAAATGCATGATTTGGAATCCGATTATCATTTTGATAAGAAGTGAGGTACTCATCGGTTTTTTTTAGTTCGGCGAATAATTGCTCTTTTTTAGAATAGGGCCTTATTTTGGTAATAGCAGCACGACCTAAATCAGTAATGCAAAAGGTTTTTACACGTTCTAAAATGGTCTGAAATTCTAAATCTTCTAAAGTTTTTTCTGATATTGTTACTGCCAAAATTGTATTTTTGAGTCGGAAACAAATGTAAATAGAATAATTAAAATATTTCAGAATATTTTTTTCTTTTGTCATTCCTGCGAAGGCAGGAATCCATATCTAGGAAAGTAAATAA
>JAGLDM010000102.1 GCA_023145595.1 Flavobacteriaceae bacterium
AAAAACTACAACCTCCAAAACATCCTCGGTGAATATTGATTGAAAATTTGATCATTTCATAAGCCGGAATCGGCCCACGCTTATTGTATTTTGGATGTGGTAAGCGGGTGTATGGCAATTCAAATGAAGCATCAATTTCTGCTTCTGTCATTGTAGGGAATGGCGGATTTATTATCAATGTTCTATTACCTATATCCTGAAAAATCCGTTTTGCAAATATTTTGTTTGATTCTTGTTCAATCGTTTTAAAATTAGAAGCGAAGGTTTTTTTGTCTTTTAAACAGGCTTCATGGGAGTTAATACTAACATCTTCCCAATTATTATTAACCGGATTTTTTTCGTCTTTATTGATAAAAACTGCCGTTTGCTTAATTGTTTTTAAACTAGAAAATGGCACTCCTTTTTGAAGTAATTCCACAATTTCACGCATGGGCTGTTCTCCCATTCCGTAAACCAATAAATCTGCTTTCGAATCTTCTAAAATAGACGGTTTTAATTTGTCTGACCAATAATCATAATGTGTAACTCTTCGAAGTGAAGCCTCGATTCCACCGATTAAAATGGGCACATCTGGAAACTTTTCTTTTAAAATATTTGAATATACTACAGAAGCATAATCTGGTCGAAACCCTTTGTCTCCATTGGGTGTATATGCATCCTTATCGCGTCGTCTTTTACTTGCCGTATAATTACTTACCATAGAATCCATACAGCCTCCTGTAACGGCAAAAAACAGTTTTGGTTTTCCTAATTTCTCAAAATCTTGCAAATTATCATGAACACTTGGTTGCGGAACAATCGCCACTCTTAATCCGTAGTTTTCCAATATTCGACCCAAAACGGCAGGCCCAAAAGAAGGGTGGTCTACATAAGCATCACCCGAAAAAAGAATAACATCAAGTTCTTCCCAACCTCGAATTTTAACTTCTTTGTTTGTAGTTGGTAGCCAATCTGAAAGTTTGTGTTCTTGCATTTTGCAAAGGTAGTGAGAAAATGATTATGAGAATTCTTAAATAAAAAAATACGAAATTGGTAGATTCAACTAGCAAATGCAACTTTTGAGTTTACAAATTTATAAAACTGATTTTATCTTATTCCGTTAGGGTAATACTGAAAAGCACCAATGACATTGAAAACCAAAATTGAATAAAAAAACAAAGATGCTATAGTAAACTTATATTAAGTTACTTCCTTTACATATATTTACAATCAGATTTTTTTTCTTAAAAACAAGGCTCTTTTGCGCAAATAAATTAAACAATTATGACAAATAAAAATAATAGAAATCCAATTGGAATATGGTGGGGAGTAGTTAATATTCTCTTTTTCTTGGTTACATTAATTTTTATTCTTTTTT
>JAGLDM010000103.1 GCA_023145595.1 Flavobacteriaceae bacterium
AATAGTGCAACTGCTTTTAGGTATGCTACCAAATCAGATAGTATTATTAATCTAAAATGGTGGGAAATATTTAATGACTCAACTTTAGACACCTTAATTGTTACTGCGCTTAGAGAAAATAAGAACTTGCTAATTGCCGCAAGCAGAATTGAACAGGCACGTGCAAATGTAAGTTTTAATAAAGCAGATTATGGTCCTAAGTTTAGTGTTACAGGAAATGCTGGTAGAGGTAATACCGTGCAAGGTCTTCGATTAAATCAGCCAACGTCTTCATTTGGAACTTCCGCTGTTGTTGATTGGGAGATTGATTTTTGGGGAAAATATAAAAGAAGTACAGAAGCAGCAAAATCTGATTTATTAGCATCGTTTTACGGTAAAAGAGCGCTAGAAATAGCCTTGATAAGTGAGGTGGCAACCAACTATTTTTTATTGTTAGATTTTAGAGCTCGCCTAGAAATTTCTGAGTACACCTTGGCTTTGCGAGATAGTACTTTAAGTATCATTCAGGCACGATTTGATAAAGGATATACAAATGTTATTGATGTAAATCAGGCTCAAATTCAAAAAGCAATTACGCAGGTATCTATTCCTCAATTTAAGCGTCAAATTGCATTTACTGAGCATAATTTAAGCGTATTGTTGGGGAGAATGCCAGATGCTATAATTACGGATATGAATTTAACCGAGTATAGTCTTCCTGATTCTATTCCAAACGGAATTCCGTCTGAAATTTTGCAAAGACGCCCAGATGTGCTACAAGCAAATCAATATTATAAATCTCAAAACGCAAAAATAGGGGTGGCGCAGGCAATGCGTTTTCCTTCTATCAGTTTAACAGGTTTGTTAGGCTTGGGAAGTAATGAGTTGTCCAATTTGGTTTCTGATGGTTTGGGTTGGTCTGCTGGTGGAGCATTGGCAGCACCTTTATTTGAATGGGGTAAAAACAAGAAAAGAGTAGATATTGAAAGAGCAAAAGCGGTACAGTCTTTATATGGTTATGAAAACACGGTGCTAAATGCCTTTTTAGAAGTCGATAATTCTTTAATTGAATTGTCAACTTTACGGGAGGAATTAGTTGCAAATGAAGCAAAGTTAAAAGCGGCGAGTAATGCAAGTTATTTATCTCATGAACGCTACTATGAAGGGATTACAAGTTATTTGGAAGTAATTGAAAATCAAGGTCAAGAATTTGACGCAAAATTATCATATTCAGAAAATTACCAACGTTTGTTGACTTCCTATATTAAACTATATAAATCTTTAGGCGGAGGGTGGATTTCTAAAGAAGAGCAAGATAAATATGCACAACAATTAGCAGATGATCAGGGAGTAGATGTCTCTGATATTGATGTAGATTCACTTTACTATTCAGGTCAAGTTGTTGATTTAGTCTTGAGTAAAGAAGAGAAAAAAGCACGAAAAGAGGCAGCGAAAGAACTGCGTAAAAAGGAAAGAGCAGACAAGAAAGAGAATAAGTAGTTTAGAGATTTTAGACCAAAAATAAGGGACTGTAAACTCAACCCTGTACGATTGTAAAAAATAATAAGTCCTTAAAAAGGACCTGTTGAGTGATTATATAACTTTTTTAGAGGCTTGTGCAACGGCTACTTTTGTCTTTTTTAACTCAGTTCTTTGTTGTAGGCTTTTATTCGCTTCTTTAATTCCGATTTCGATTGTTCAAGATTTAAATTCAATTCTGCTTCAATTTCCAAAATTAAATTTTTCCCATATTGCCAAAGAAACTTGTCAATTTCATAATTTGAATAACTTTCTAAATTCAACTCTTTTTTGAATTTGTTAAATGTTAAGTAAAATTCTTTAAAATTTTCAGGATTATTGAACGATTTTAAATCTCCATTTTTCTGACCTAAATATCCTTTAATAACTATCCAAATATAACTGTCATAAATCGGCGTTTCATATTCGCTCAAAAAGTGAACGTATTTAGAAGCAAAAGACATATTATTCCGTTTGAAAGTTTTTCCTTTATTATTTGTCCATTCAATCCTTGATATTTTGTCCACAAAATTCACAAAGTCATCTAATTCGTTCAGCCCATTATTTTCTTTTGTAATTTTTATTATTTGCCCAACAACTGGATTTATATTCGTAATTGCTGTAGAATATATTTTATTTAATGAAGCAACTTTTATTAAAACATCGTATTTATTTAAATCATTGTTAAAAGTTTTGAATAATTTTAATAAATTTTCATTCAATTCGTTTCCTTCTTCTTTATCGTAAAATTCAAGAATTTCTCTTATAAATTCTTTTGTTGGTTTTTGTAGTTCCATTTTTAATTTGAAAGGTTCGATTTTTAGTTGTCTAGTCCTAAAATACGGCTACAAATTATTAATAATTTATATTACATTTTTGTACACCGAATTGGGTGTTTTATATCCCAAAGATAGATGTAATCTTTCATTATTATATAGTTTAATTGCATTTTTGACTGCCTTTTGAGCAATTTTGGCAGAAAAGAAGGTGATGTCTAAATAGAATTCATCTTTTAAAATACCATTTACCCTTTCTGCTACTGCGTTTTCGTAACAATGGTTTTCTTCTGTCATACTAATTTTAATTCCTTTTTTAAGTAGTACACCAGTATATTGATGACTACAATATTGGACACCTCTATCAGAATGATGAATAAGTTTTTTAAGATTATGAGCATTTCGTATGGCCATTTTTAAGGCTCTTAGGGCTCCCAATAATTCTAAACTATCACTGGTATCAAAACCGACTATTTTACGAGAATACAAATCGGTAACTAGTGCCAAATAGCAGAACCCATTTACGGTTCTAATATAGGTTATATCTGTTACCCAAACTTGATTGATTCCAGTAGGAGTAAAGTCCTTTATAAGATTATTATATTTATGAAAATGATGATACGAATT
>JAGLDM010000104.1 GCA_023145595.1 Flavobacteriaceae bacterium
TAGAGATTGTTGGAGTGATGGAAACTAGAAGACACTATACAAATTACTTTAAAAACATTCCAAATTTTAAGCCTTATAGAATGAAAATGGTGACATCAGATTCTGCACAAGAAGTGTATGATGTATTTGATGAGGTGTTGCAGAAGTTTGGAAACCCTTCATAATATTAAACCTTTGTTAAGAACGTATTCAACACTTATGACTTTAGGGGTATGTAATTTAAACTCCGTCTGAGAAAACTAAATAAATTTTTAGAACCCACCTTAATTTATTAGTTCAATACTTTGAATCTTCTTATTAAAGAAACGACAAATTTCGTATTTTTGCTATTCGCAAATAATTCCTAAAAATGAAAAAAATTCAAATGGTTGACCTTAAAGGTCAGTACGAAAAAATAAAATCGGCAATAGATACTTCCATTATAAATGTTATTGAATCTACCGCTTTTGTCAACGGGCCAGAAGTTCATGGCTTTCAAAAAGATTTGGAAGAATATTTAGATGTTAAACATGTAATTCCGTGTGCAAATGGTACCGATGCCTTGCAGATTTCAATGATGGGATTAGGTTTAGAACAAGGCGACGAAGTTATTACCGTTGATTTCACTTTTGCTGCAACAGTAGAGGTTATTGCGTTACTAAAATTGACTCCAGTTTTAATTGATGTAGAGTCTGATACATTTAACATGGATTTAGACGCTTTGAAAAAAGCCATCACTCCAAAAACAAAAGCAATTGTTCCTGTTCATTTATTTGGTCAATGCGCTAATATGGAAGCCATTTTAGAAATTGCCAAAGAACATAATCTATTCGTAATTGAAGATAATGCTCAAGCCATTGGAGCAGATTATACTTTTAGTGACGGAACTGTTAAAAAAGCAGGTGCTATGGGAAATGTTGGTACAACTTCTTTCTTCCCTTCTAAAAACTTAGGATGTTATGGTGACGGTGGAGCAATTTTCACAAACGATGATGAATTAGCACATACTATTAGAGGTATCGTAAATCACGGAATGTATAGAAGATACTACCACGATGTAGTTGGTGTAAATTCAAGATTGGATAGTGTGCAAGCAGCAATTTTAAGAATCAAACTTCCGAAATTAGATGCTTATTGTGATGCTAGAAGAGAATCGGCACATTATTATAATGATGCTTTGGCAAATCACCCAAGTATTATCACTCCGGTTACGAGTAATTTCTCAACACATGTATTTCATCAATATACTTTGCAAATTACGAATGGGAAACGCAACGAATTGCATCAACATTTATTAGATAATAATATTCCGAATGCAATTTATTATCCGGTTCCTTTACACAGCCAAAAAGCATATGTAGATGATCGTTATAATGAAGATGATTTTAAAGTAACCAATAATTTAATAGACACCGTACTTTCTTTACCGATTCACACCGAATTGGATAAAGATCAGTTAGATTTTATCACGAAAACGATTTTAGAGTTTTTAAAATAGTTTCGACACTTTCCGATAGTTATCGGGTCGAAGTAAAAACACAATAAATAAACACGTGGATTTGACCATGTTCAGCCTTCAAAAAAAAATATGAAAACAATATTAGTAACAGGCGGATTAGGATATATTGGGTCGCACACCGTAGTAGAATTACAAAATTCAGGGTTTGATGTTGTAATTATCGATAATTTATCAAATACAACAATCGAAGTTTTAGACAGAATCACGTCTATCACCGGAATCAAACCACGCTTTGAAGAAATAGATTTAAAAGATAAAGAGGCAGTAATGCACTTTTTTAAATATTACAAAGTTGATGGAGTGATCCATTTTGCTGCATCAAAAGCGGTTGGAGAAAGCGTACAAGAACCATTAAAATATTACGAAAATAATATTGCAACACTTACTTATGTTCTAAAGGAAATGATTGCAAGCGATGTTTCTAACTTTATTTTTAGTTCATCTTGCACCGTTTACGGACAAGCAGATGAGTTGCCAATTACAGAATCTGCACCTACCAAAGAAGCAGAGTCTCCTTATGGCGCAACTAAAAAAATGGGTGAAGTTATTATTAGGGACACTACAAAAGCAACGAATTTACAAGCAATTGCCTTGCGTTATTTCAACCCGATTGGAGCTCATGAATCTGCAAAAATTGGAGAATTACCTTTAGGTATTCCTCAAAACCTAGTCCCTTTTGTGGTGCAAACTGCCGCGGGAATTCGTAAGGAATTATCCATATTTGGTGATGATTACCCGACTCCAGACGGAACAGCCATTCGTGATTACATTCATGTGGTTGATTTAGCAAAAGCACATATCTCTGCTTTAAATAGATTGTTGAATGGAGAGAACAAGGCTAAATGTGAATATTTTAATATTGGAACAGGTAAAGGAAGTTCTGTTTTAGAAATTGTAAATGCCTTTGAAAAAGCAACCGGAAAAAAAGTGAATTATAAAATTGCTCCGCGTCGTGAGGGAGATATTATTTCTGCTTACGCAGACACTTCTCTTGCAAATAAAGAACTGGGTTGGAAAGCTGAATTAAGTTTAGAAACTAGTTTGGCAAGTTCTTGGAAATGGCAGGAGAGCTTGTAAATGGGGTTGTGTTGTTGTCTAACAATTAGAACTTCGATTTTCCAATGATATTATCCTAACTTGCATTAATACAAAATGAAGAATTTTTTCCTTTTTACTATTATGATTATTGCATGGTTTGGCTTGTTACTGCAATTTGGACTAATGATAAATGATGAATTATCAGAAGGCAATACATTTATAGATGGACTTATCAGTTATTTTGGTTACTTTACTATTATCACAAATATTACTACGGCATCTTTTATTACCGCTATAACTCTTTGGCCTTCATCTAATTTTAGTCGTTTTTTATCAAAACCATTGATATTTGGAGGTGTTGTTATCTCCATTTTATTTATTGGGGTTGCTTATCATTTTCTACTTCACGACATCTATTTCCCCGAAGGTCTTGGATATTTATCCAATCTTGTATTACATTATGTTACTCCAGCGGGGGTAGTTCTCTATTGGTTTTTAAACACTCCGAAACAGCGTATGTTAATGTGGTTTCCATTGGCATGGTGCTTATATCCAATGTTATATTTGGTATATATATTAATTAGAGGTGTGTTAATAAATAAGTACCCATACTTCTTTATAGACGTAACCGAAATAGGCTACACCCAAACAGTGATTAATTCTTTATTTCTGGCTTTTGCGTATATCAGTATGTCCTATATGTTAATTTTAATTAGTTACCTTAAGGAAAAATGGATTTCCAAGAAAGAAGTAAAAGCTTGAAGCAACACCTTACGCGCTTATTGCATCATAATTAACCAATGCTGGATGAGAAAAACCACCAATCTTCGGCGACATACCTACTCGAATCAGGGGTTGATATTCGTCACATTCAACTTTTATTGGGTCATAATTCAGTAAATCTATTGTAAGAAGCCGTTTCGGGAAAATCATCTTTCATATGTCCTTGAACATAAAAAATATAGAAGTGTTTAAAAGTTCTAAAGCCACTTAATTAAACTCGGGTTATTAAATCATGTAAATCAGAGCGCTATTTATTTTTTTGCGGACAACTCTTTAAATGCTTTATTGTACCCGTCCATGTCTTCTAGCCTTAATAAAATTATATTTTCTAAACTAAAAAAGTGAACTTTACGTGCCATAGAACGCATTTTGGGAGAAGCATGTTTCACTTTAAATTTTAAAGTATGCTTGCCTGCAGAGAGTTTGTGTAAGTCAAAATTTATTGGTAATACATCATTTCCGGCTATGCATAGGTCTATTTCATCGCCAATGCGCTTTCCATCTAAAGATACTTTATAGATGCTGCTAAACATGTTATGTGTTATGTTGGCACTAATTT
>JAGLDM010000105.1 GCA_023145595.1 Flavobacteriaceae bacterium
TCTATATTTTTAATAGAGACCTATTAATTAAGTTGATGGAAAATCCTGACACCAACGATTTTGGCGGAGAAATTATTCCGCAATCTATTGACAAACATAAAACGTTAAGTTATCAATTTGAAGGCTACTGGACAGATATTGGAAATATTGACTCCTTTTTTGAGGCTAATATAGGATTAACAGATGACATTCCTAAGTTTGATTTATACGACAATGACAATCATGTTTATACACGTGCACGTATCCTTCCAACTTCAAAAATATCGGGAACAACCCTTAATAATAGTGTAATTGGAGATGGCTGTATTATTTCTGCCTCTAAAATTGAAAAATCTGTAATCGGAATTCGATCTAGAATTGGAGAAGGATCTACTATTATAAATACTTATATGATGGGAAGTGATTGCTATGAATCTTTAGAAGAGATTGACAGTAAAAACATCGATATTTTAATGGGAATTGGCCAAAGATGCTTTATTAATAATACTATAATTGACAAAAATTGTCGCATTGGAGATGATGTAAGGATTAATGGAGGCTCACATTTAAAAGATAAAGAAACCAAAACCTATTGTATCAAAGATGGCATTGTAGTTCTTAAAAAAGGAGCGGTGATACCAAAAGGCACTGTCATTTAATTTAAAAAATTAGCAACATCCAACTTGAACTTTTTTTGAGTTGGATTTTTAATACACGTTAATACCAAAAGAGTACAATGTTAAATCAAAGTAGAGTTGTAATTGATTATGTATCGCCGTCAATAAATAACGGCGAATATCCTATTAAAAAGGTTGTAAATGAAGTTGTTTCAATTGATGCGCATGTATTGGTAGATGGACATGACGTCATTTCTGCAGCCGTTTTATACAAACATAAAAGTGAAAAAAAATGGCGCGAACAACGAATGCGCCTCGGTCATAACAATGAATGGCACGCTACTTTTACTGTTGAAAAACAAGGGGCATACGCCTACAAAGTAGAAGGTTGGGTAGATCATGCATTGAATTGGCAACATGGAATTTCTAGAAAAACGGAAGACAATCAACATGTTGATTCTGAATTGCTAGAAGGCATTGAATGTATCGCAAACATCATTAAT
>JAGLDM010000106.1 GCA_023145595.1 Flavobacteriaceae bacterium
TATACAGTTCATAAATGAAATAAATAAAATGCAAAAAATATTAAACTGTGGTACTCAGGAGGTACCTTATGTAGGTACCCCACCCGAACTTGTATGAAACTAGCTGTTTTGGGGGTGGGGGGTACCCTATATGATGGCATCAGTAGAGTAAGATCTTAAAGGGTCACTACAATATAATTTTGCAGCATTGCTGCATGATAATTAGCCAATTTATTAATCATGTAAAACAAATGATCTGACAAATATCCCACTCCTATTAGGGTCCGGTGAACTATAAAAAAATGACGTCAGAGGGCATATAGCCCACAACAACATAGAAAATGATGGGGGGGTCAGGTATGTGTTAATTTCTGAAAGATGGGGGGAGGGTAGAACCTGCAATAATTTTGACAAACTGATATAGGATAGTGCTTGAGAAAGAAATGATAATTGTGTTGATTGATTGATATTTAATTTTATTTTGGTGCATATGGGATGGCATGTGCCAAAACTGAAACTGGCTGTCATTCACTGATATTTGAGAGGGGGGCTGCTCTTTTTGTCTTGTAGCGAAAAAGTGCACTGTACAATAGTGTGAGCTTTTTTGATATGTTGGAGCAGGATAATTGTACTTTCTAAAAAGGTATATCACTAAGGGTGCGAATCATTATTAAATTTTCCACGATGTTTGATGCTACATTAAATTATACAGGAAAAACTATAGTTCTCCGGAGCCTATTAGAATGCAGGTATAGGATTGGTCCATGTGTATTTTAGTGATTGCTATGCTCCTGTTTTCTGTATTTTGGTTCTATTTAACACTTAGTAATTTTCTTTTGATGGTTTTTATTATATTTATAACTCGATTGTGATATATGGTCTCCTATTTTGTGATTTTAATACAAACATAAGGGAAATTCAGATAATTTTCTTGCAAATTTTGTCTTTTGCATTTTCTAAAAAGCTGTCAAATTTTCCTGATTGAACAGACTTATTCTATTTTACCGGTTTTAGTGAAACTGGGTAATTCATTATTTAAAAACAGCACAACCAGGTTAAAAATTTGCTAAAATATGCTCACAGAAAGGAATGAAATAGCTCATTTGGGAAG
>JAGLDM010000107.1 GCA_023145595.1 Flavobacteriaceae bacterium
CCTATTTCTTCTTCCCGGAAACAAAATCTTTTAAATAAAACGGCTCGAAATACGCTACATTTTCAAAATCTTTTTGCTGAAATTTAGCATAAGACAAAGAAGCCATTTCTTTAGCCGACGGCAATTTCCCTTCCACAAAAACAGCATTTGAATGGTTTAATATTTCCTTGGTTTTTGACACTCCATCACCAATAAAACAGGTTCGTTTTTCATTCAAGTAAGTCGCAAAAGACTGATCTGATAAAATCTCTGCTTCAATTTGACGAACTTCATTATTTTGAGTGTCAAACACAGCGCTATATACTTCCATTCTTCGAGCGTCTAACATTGGAACTACAAACGCATCTTGTTCTTGAACTTGCAAAGCTAAACTTTGTAAGGTGTTTATGGAAATTAACGGAATCTCCAATGCAAAACATAATCCTTTAGCAGACGAAACACCAATACGTAAGCCCGTAAATGAACCCGGTCCTTTACTCACAGCAACGGCGCTTAACTCATCTATAGATTTTTCTGTCGCTTTTAAAACATCTTCAATAAAAATATTTAATTTTTCGGCATGCGAATAGCCGTCGTTATTAAACTCTTTTATAGCAATCACTTTTCCGTTTTCAGCAAGTGAAACGGAGCAGTTTTTG
This sequence comes from Flavobacteriaceae bacterium, assembly GCA_023145595.1. GTDB lineage: Bacteria > Bacteroidota > Bacteroidia > Flavobacteriales > Flavobacteriaceae > Urechidicola. Next base: position 639 of record JAGLDM010000107.1, read on the forward strand.
GTAGCCGTTTCTAAATTTAGTATAATAGACACAATCTGTATTTTGTTGGGTACAAAGATAGTATTTTGAACAAAATAAAAGTCTAACTTAAATAGAACCTTGGGCTTTATAAATTTTATACGTTTATTCTGCTACAATAGGAATTCCGAAATAGAATTCTAACAATTTAGACTTGAAAACAAAATTGTATTTGGAGCGTACCAAAGTAGTTTGTGCATTGACATATCTAGATCTAACTTGTTCAAAATCAAAAGAATTCATCACCCCTAAATCATAACTGTTCTGTGCATTTTCAAAGGCAAGCTTTTGGGCCTCAACCGAAGCTTCAGAAGCTAAATATTGATTTAAAGCGGCTTTGGCATCTGTATAAGCTGTTTCAATATTGGCTCTTAAATCTTGTTTTTCTTTTTCTAAACGGTATTCCGCTTTTAAAGAGTTGACCTTTGCTTTGTTTACACTTGCTTTGGTTCTGTTTCCATTAAAAATTGGAACATTCAAATTTAGCCCCATATAATACCCCATATTGTCACTTAACTGCTTGTCGAAACCATTTGGAATCCAAACAATATTATTCGGGTCACCTGGGATTGGGTCTTTAATTGGTCGTTGATCTTCTTTCCCTTGCGTATGCTCATACGCAGTTCCTAAACCAGCACCAATTCTTAAAGAAGGATAATAGGCTCCTTTTGCAATTTTAATATTATAATCTGAATTTTCAATTAGCAATTCTGCTCTTTTAATTTCTGGTCGATCAACCACTGCCTTTCCAAATATTTCATCAGAATCGTTATACATTAATTCTACCGAAGGCAATTCAACAGATACATCATCAAATTCTAAGCCTTTATGTGAAATTTGAAGAAGTTGAGCCATATTTAAAACAGCAATGTCCAAATTGTTTTGAGCGTTTACAATTCCTTCTTTATCACTAGCCAATTGGGCTTCAGAATTTAATAACTCCGACTTTGCTTTAACTCCAGATTGCACCAATTCCTTTAGTTGTTCTATTTGCTTTTCTGTAATTTCCTTTTGCTGTTCAGCAATCTTTAAATTTTCTTTATTGAATAATATAGTCAAGTAATTGTTTGCAACCATTACCATAATATCATTCTTCAATATATCCAATTGAAGTTTATTCGATTCTAAACCTGTGAAAGCTTGCTTCTTTAGATTTGAATTTTGAAAACCATTGAAGAGATTCAGCCCTACATTCAATCCGAAATCATTACCTCGGATATCTCTAGATATTCGGATGCCTTTTTGCCCAATGGAAGATCCAAAATTATAATTTTGCGATCCTGTTGCATTTACTGTTGGTAGAAAATTTCCTTTGGCAGATCTAATATTTTCGATGGATATTAATGTGTCTAAAGCGACTTCTTTTATCGAAATATTATTTTCAATTGCATAGTTTACACAGTCTTTTAAAGTCCATGCTGTTTGTGCTTGTGCTGAAATTGCAATTAAAAAGGTGAAAACTAGAAGTGTTTTTAGTTTTATCATTCGGTTATTTTTTTCAGAATATTTTGTATAGATGGCGACCAAAATTACAATATGTTGCAATTTTGCACTCTTATAAAAATGTTAATTTTTCGATTTCTTTTTATAGCGATAAATAAAACAATTGCTTAAAGAAGTTGCCTCAGGAAGTATGGGTTTGCCCTGTCGCTTTTAGCAATTAGTTGGAGGTTTTTTTTCAAGTGTTTAACCTCTTGATTTCTAGCAATAAAACAAGATTAGGTTTAGTTGTAATTTTCCGGGTAAATATTTATTTAATTATTTTCAAAAAAAGCCTTTGCAATTTATATAAATGTGTTAAATTTGCCATCCGTTTGAATTACAAATGGAAGTTCATTGAAAATGACTGCGAAAGTAGCTCAGGGGTAGAGCATCACCTTGCCAAGGTGGGGGTCGCGGGTTCAAATCCCGTCTTTCGCTCAACAATATACCAATATCGTTTTTACGATAACTCGCTCGAGTGGTGGAATTGGTAGACACGCTGGACTTAAAATCCAGTGGACAGTAATGTCCGTATGGGTTCAAGTCCCATCTC
>JAGLDM010000108.1 GCA_023145595.1 Flavobacteriaceae bacterium
CCTTTATAGTTCCTTTGGTATTACGTATATTCTTCTAATTTTTCCTGTAAGAGCGCTTTATTAATTGGTTTTGCAATATAATCATCCATACCTGATTTGTAACAATTATCAATATCTTCATCAAAAATACTTGCAGTAAGCGCTAAAATTGGAATTTTTGGTATATTTTCTTCCGCTTCAAAATTTCGGATTTCTACCGTTGCAGTGAAGCCATCCATCACTGGCATCATGCAATCCATTAAAATGGCACTTGGCCTAAAGCCCCCTTTAATTTTATCAACCGCAATTAAACCATTATCTGCAATTTCGACTTTATAACCAAATGAGGTTACAAAAAAAGAAGCGACCTTTTGGTTAACTAAGTTATCTTCTACAATCAATATATATTTAGTCGGTGTATCAACCTTCTGAGGCCTACTGTCTTTTTCTTGTTCTTCTATTTTAACTGATTTTTCCAGTAACGAAATAAAACGTTTCCCAAGTAAAGGAACCATTATTTGTCCATGGATTTGATCTCTAAAATCAAATTGATCATCACTTGAAGACTGTATTAAAAAGAGTGGGGTTTTGGGGTGTTTTTCTGTAAGTGCCAATAGTTCTTTTTTAGTTTTCTCGAGACTATTTTGACAATAAATTAATACATTATTTTCACTTAAGTTATTGTCCAGTAAATTAACTGATTCTATTTCAGTATTAACTTGCAAAGCAAAATGAGTAAATTCCTTTTTAATAACCGCTGCAATATCGGCGCTGTTATTAATCAAAGTAATAGAGCGAGACAACAAACGGTCACTGAGCTTATATTTTTCAGAGACTTCACTGATCGGACAATGAATGGAGAATGAGAAGTGGCTCCCCTCCCCTTTATTCGAAATAAGTGTAATTTCAGAGCCCATTAAGGTAATAAGTTGTGAGGTTATTGCAAGCCCTAATCCTGTCCCACCAAACTCCCTTGTTATTGAACCATCTGCTTGTACGAACGGTTTAAATATATCTTCAAAACTCTCTTTATCAATACCTATCCCTGTATCTATCACTGCGATATCAAGCCTAAACATTTCATTTTCAATCGTTCCGCCAATATCTAATGTTACCTTTCCTTTGTGTGTAAATTTAATGGCATTTGAAAGCAAATTAATCATAATCTGTCTCACCCGGTGCTCATCAAGTTTAATGACACTTGGTAAATCAGGGCAAATATTTACCTCTAAGCGAAGATTTTTTTCAACCGCTTTAGGCGCAACAATCGCCAGCACTTCATAAATAATCTCTCTAAATTGAGAATCTGCAATTGCAATCGCAAGATTCCCTGATTCAATCTTAGAGATGTCTAGAATATCATTAATGAGGATAAGCAATGTTTTCGATGATTGCCCAATAGTATCAAGGTG
>JAGLDM010000109.1 GCA_023145595.1 Flavobacteriaceae bacterium
TGTATGAGTACTCTTGCAATTGTAAAACAAGAAACCAATAGTTGGAAATGGCCATTGATTCAGTTATTCGGGATGACGGCTATTGCCTATATTGCTGCTTTAATCGCATTTCAATTGTTAAAATAATGCTGTCATTCCTGCCTTCGCAGGAATCTAATGATATGAAAGAAATACAGAATTAAACGACCTATTGAATTAATGGGAATACTTCAAGAAATATTAGTTTTTATTGCTGTTGGTTTAGCCATAAAATTTTTGGTGAAAAAATACTTTTTCAAAAGTAAAAAAACCACAAATTCTTGTGGTCAAAATTCCTGTGGCTGCCGTTAATCTTTACCTGAGACTTTGTGAATAGTAATGAGTTTTAAATTCCGGTTTCAATATAAATTCTTTTCCGCAATTTTTTAAGACTTTCTGATTCAAAAAAAAGCACCTTCTATTACCTCTCCTTACTATTAAAATCAGAAAAATTCGCAGCGAAAACAAACCCTTAACCTAAAACGCCTTCTCCTCTCCTCTAGCAGCGTTTACTACCGTTTGAATAATAATCTTAACATCTAATGCAAAGGACCAGTTATTAATGTAGAAGAGGTCTAGGCGGACTCTATTTTCAATATCCGACTGACGTTCAATTTCCCCTCGAAAGCCTCTTACTTGTGCCAATCCTGTAACTCCTGGCTTTACCAAATTTCGTTCAAAATATCGATCTATTTTTTTCGCGTAATTCTTAGAATGGTTTAGCATATGCGGTCTTGGCCCTACAACGCTCATCTCTCCCAAAAACACATTGATAAACTGGGGTAATTCATCTATACTCGTTTTTCGAATAAAACGACCAACACGCGTAATACGCATATCGCCTTTTACTGTTTGTTTTAATTCTGAAAATTTATTCACCCCCATAGATCTAAATTTGTAACATTCAAACTCACTTCCATTCAAACCATCTCTTTGCTGTTTAAAAATTAGCGGCCCCTTGGTTTCTAATTTAATGATGATAAACAAGAGAACACTTAACCAACTCAGAATAAAAACAATTATAAATGCAGAAAAAACAATGTCAAAAATTCGTTTTGAGTATTTAATTAAAGGGTTGTCAAAGGGTAATTTTTTAAGTGATAGTACGGGTATATAATTATAATACTCAACTTCTATTCCCTTAGTGAACATTCCTGTAGTTGTAGGAATCAATTTTACAATAATCTGATGTTCTTTGCCAAATTCAATTAATTTTTTTAATTTTTCTCCTGAAAATGCGGTAATAGAACAATACACTTCATCTATGTTGTTTTTTAAAACATACTCAAAACTATCTTTTAACCTACCTAAATAGTTTTCTTTTTCAAAATACTTGTCAGAAAAATAACCGATATAAT
>JAGLDM010000011.1 GCA_023145595.1 Flavobacteriaceae bacterium
TTTATCCCGGCGCACATCATACTAGATTTCATCATGCAATAGGAGCAATGCATCTAATGCAAAAGGCTATAAGGGTGCTTCGTTTTAAGGGAGTTGTTATTTCCAAAGAAGAGGAAGTTGCTGTTTATGTAGCCATCTTATTGCACGATATCGGTCATGGTGCATTTTCACACGCTTTAGAGCATAGCATAGTAGCCGGAATTAGTCATGAAGAGATTTCATTGAAATTTATGGAAGAACTCAATGTGGAGTTTAAAGGTCAATTGACATTGGCAATTGCTATTTTTAAAGGAGAGTATCATCGCAAGTTTTTATCTCAGTTGATTAGCAGTCAGTTAGATATGGATCGGTTAGATTATTTAAAACGAGATAGTTTTTATACAGGAGTTTCTGAAGGAAATGTAAACTCAGAACGTTTAATTGCCATGCTAAACGTAAAAGAAGATGTTTTAGTTGTAGAAGAAAAGGGAATTTATTCTGTAGAAAGTTTTATTGTTGCAAGGCGTTTGATGTATTGGCAAGTTTATTGGCATAAAACCGGACTTGTTGCTGAATATATATTGGTTGGGGTTTTAAAAAGAGCCAAAGAATTATCTGATTTAGGAAAAGAATTACCAGGAAGCATTGCTTTAAAATATTTTTTGAAAAATAAAATTGACGCATCAAATTTTAATTTAAAAACACTAAATGTTTTTGCGGAATTAGATGATTATGATGTGTTATCTGCAATTAAGGATTGGAAAAGTTTTGATGATAAGGTATTGTCAAATTTGAGTAAAATGCTTATTGACAGGAGATTGATGCGGGTAAAAATTCAGAACAATCCATTTCCTGATGAGGTTATAAAAAAAATCAAAAAAGAAATAAAAGAAAAATTGAGTTTGTCAGATTCGGAGTTGGACTATTTTTTTATAAATAGAACTATTTCAAATCAGGCATATAATTCAGTTAATAATCAAATCCAGATACTTTTTAAAAACGGAGATTTAAAAGAAATTGCCGCTGCTTCAGATCAATTAAATTTGCAAGCACTTTCAACGCCAGTGATAAAACATTTTATGTGTTATCCAAAAGAATAATTGTTTTACCCATTGTGCATTTAACCACCTCTAGGGGCATGCAGTCTATCATAAAGTAATTTTAAAATTCATTAAATTTATTTGACAGTTCTTTTATTATAAATTCTCTATTTTTTTTGGTTGGTTTTTGAATTAAGAAAACTTTTGAGTAATTGTATTTGAAACTTCTGAAATTTTATTGTAATTTGCTTTACAGGGTGTTTAGTTTTTCAAATAAACACACAGCCTTAATGGGTCTATAAATATTTTTTAATTCAATTATTAATACACAACGTATTAATTGTTTTATGATATTTATCATAAAAATAAATTTGAGTTGTAAATAAATTTGACCCTGAAATAAATTTACTTGTTTAAGTAATATGGAAACTATTAAAGAATTATTTGTACAAGATTATTTTATACTATTTCTTGTAATTGCCGTAGGTATTGCCATTGGTAAAATTAAAATAAAGGGGATTAATTTTGATATATCTGCTGTTATTTTTGTAGCAATATTTTGTGGATATTTATATGATATTTACGATATTGAGTTTGAATTATCTCCTGTAGTTCAAAACATAGGACTTGTTTTATTTATTTACACTATAGGTATTCAAGCAGGCCCGTCATTTTTTAATGCCTTTAAAGATCAGGGGTCTAAATTGATTACTCTTGCTGTAATTACCGTAACTTCTGGTGCTTTGGTTGCAATTGGAATCTCCTTCTTATACGAAGTAGATATAAATATGATGACAGGCTTGCTAACCGGAGCCTTAACATCTACGCCCGGTTTGGCAGCAGCCATCCAATCTTCAGGATCTCCATTGGCATCTATTGGATATGGTATTGCATATCCATTTGGAGTGTTGGGAGTAATTTTATTCGTGAAATTGAGTCCGAAATTATTCGGAATATCTATCGCTGAAGAAGAAAAAAAATACAAACAGAGTTTAATTTCAGCGATCCTACCTGTTAAAAATGAAAACTTTATTATTTCTAATAAAAATGTTGATGGAAAGACCATAAAAGAACTGAATATTAGGTTTATGACAAAAGCCAATATTTCACGAATTATGAGGTCAAATCAAGAGACAATTGCACCAAGCTCTGATGTTGTTTTGCATTTGGGAGATGTTGTAAAAGCGGTTGGTACTGTTGAGGCTTTGAATAGAATAGAAGTGTTGTTGGGAGACCCTACCAATATTAAAATTCCGCGTAGTGGTAGTTTTGAAGTGAAATGGTATGTAGTAAGCAAGAAGGGTGTTGTAAATAAAACTATTGCAGAATTAAATTTAATGGAAAACTATAACGCAACAATTACAAGAATTAGGCGTTCGAGTGTTGATTTAGTTCCACGACCTTCTACAAGAATACGTTATGGAGATAAATTATTGGTATCTTGTTCTAAAGGGAATGTTCCTGCTATTACCCAACTTTTTGGGAATAGTTTAAAGCGTATAGGAGAAACTAGTTTCTTACCGGTTGCCTTAGGAATTGTTTTAGGGATAATGTTAGGGAGTTTTGCCATTCCATTGGGTAGTTTTAGTTTTAAATTAGGGCTTACAGGCGGTGTGTTGATGGCGGCTTTATTTTTAAGTTGGAAAGGTAAGACGGGTCCTGTTATTTGGAATCTTTCTGGTCCAGCAAACCAAGTGCTTCGTCAACTGGGACTGTTATTGTTTTTAACCCCAGTCGGAATTAAAGCGGGAGGAAGTTTAATGCAAGCTATAGATGAACATGGATTAATACTCTTTGTTTATGGAGCGGCAATTACTTTAGTGCCTATGTTGATTACGGTTTTGGTAGGTCGATTTGTTTTAAAATTAAATCTATTATCTATATTAGGTGCTATCACTGGCGGAATGACATCAACACCTGGCTTAAGTGCATCAGATTCTATGACAGATTCAAATGCCCCACAAATTGCTTATGCAACGGTATATCCTTTTGCTTTAGTTCTAATTATTATTGTTACAGAATTAATGGTGCTTTTGTAAAAGGTAAGGTGCTGAGTAAGAACCTTCAATAATTGTTTTTGAAGATTGAATTGTTTATTAGGGATGCATGATTATATAAATACTAAGATTTTTCATACTTTTGTCATTAATGAAATTTACAGTTAATCAAATTGCGAAAATTTTAGATGCAGAAATTGTTGGTAACCCAGGTGTAGAGGTTTCAACATTATCTAAAATAGATGATGGTATAGAAGGTTCACTAACCTTTTTATCAAATCCAAAATATACTTCACACATTTATTCTACAAAAGCGAGTGCTGTTGTAGTGAATAAAAGTTTTGTAGCAGAAAAGGAACTTCAAGTAACATTGCTTAAAGTTGATGATGCCTATGAGTCTTTTTCAAAAGTATTAGAATTCTACAATTCACATAAGCGTGCAAAATCTGGGCGAGAAACTCCTCATTTTATTGCTGATTCTGCGAAAATTGGAGCAAATGTATATATTGGAGCCTTTGCATATATTGGTGAAAATGTGGTGATAGGTGATGATTGTAAAATTTATCCGAATTCATATATTGGCGATGGAACTGTGATTGGAGAAAATTCAACCATATACAACGGAGTTCATATTTATTATGAAACGTTGATTGGAAAAAATTGCAACATAAATTCGGGGTCAGTAATTGCCGCCGATGGCTTTGGATTTGCACCTTTAGAGGATGGAACCTATAGCAAAATTTCACAAATTGGAAATGTTATTATTGAAGATAATGTAGATATAGGGTCTTGTACAACAATTGACAGAGCAACTATGGGATCTACAATTATTAGAAAAGGAGTAAAATTAGATAATCAAATTCAGGTTGCTCATAATGTAGAAATTGGAGCAAATACAGTAATTGCATCTCAAACTGGAATTGCAGGGTCAACTAAAATTGGTAAAAACGGTATGATTGGTGGTCAGGTTGGTATTGTTGGTCATTTGGTTATTGGTAATAATGTTAGGATTCAAGCACAATCTGGTATAAGCCGAAATGTAAAAGATAATGAAGTGCTATATGGCTCTCCAGCAATAGGTTATTCA
>JAGLDM010000110.1 GCA_023145595.1 Flavobacteriaceae bacterium
CAATTTTTATCATATCCTTTAAAACCAAATCAGGTCGGGTAGGAGCGATTTCATAATAAATAGTACCTCCTGTTGGGCCCTTTCTCTTTGAGAATGTATAAATAGAATTTGTTTTAAAAGGCTTAAGCTCGGCATAAAGTGGATTAGCGTTCAGTAATTGTTCTTTTGAAACATAAGAACCAGAATCGATCCATAAATCAGCCATTTGACTTTTATCTAATATATTTTCAAAATTTAATTGAAGACTTCCGGTTCCTTTAGAGTTTTTCCATAGATAATCGGTATTCGCATCTTTTAAAAATTGAGCAGCAAAACTTTCACCAGCGGGTAAATTCCAAATATCTTTAAACATGGAGCCGGAAAGGATCGTTGGTTTTGTTTCTGTTTTAGCGGCTAGTATTTTAATTTCATTATAATCTCTCTCAATGGCATTAAAAATTGAATCAGCTAATTCTTTTTTGTCATATAACACTCCAAAAAACTTTAACCATTCTGCTCTACCAAGAGGCGTTTCTTCAAGCCATGCACCATTATAAATTATAGAAAGCCCCATTCGTTTAAGGGTTTCTAATGATTTATTACTGCCGCTTACAGAAAACCCGATGATTAATTCTGGATTTAAACTCAGTACAACTTCGGTATTTAAATTAGCATCCATTCCAATTTCTTTAACAAGCCCTTGGTCTATTAATTTTCTTGTCTTTAAAGAAGAAACATAATTCATATTTGGAAAGCCGATCAATGAATTTTCTTCATTCAATATTTCAATCATAGGGATGTGAGTAGTACTTGTTGCAATTACCTTTTTTAAAGGGATATTAATAACTGTAGCATTACTTTTAGATGATTCAAAATCGAAATTTTCCTTTACTAAAATAAATTCCGAATATTCTTCGGATTTTTGATAGGGTGTTTTTATAGTCAATTTGTAATGATTCTCAAATTCCTCAATATCAAATCCTTTTGCATATTTAACAAAAGTTGCGGAATCATTATTTAACTTGTTCTCACTTCTATTTTGAACGCAAGACAGAAGGAGTCCTAATCCAAAAAATAAAATCCATTTTTTCATTTTATATTGATTCGTCTTAAAATCTATTTTGTGCTGTATTGCAGCAACTAAATCTGCAGATACAGGTTTGATATTAAATTTTATTCCCATGTTAAAAAACAATAATTTGTGTGTGTTACTTTGTTGTATTTTGGAACGGTTACGGGTTTGTTGAACAGGGGGCAATCAATTACAGCGGTATGATATTCACCATTTTCTCCACAAACATCTACACCTTTCTCTTCTAATAGAACAACTAATTCTCTTGTTATTTCTTTACCCAAAAACGCTTCGCCAAGGAGCTTATTACAAGAAACTATAATGGCTTTTATACCACTATCAATCATTGCATACACCAACTCTTTTCTGTCTTGTTGCCATAATGGAAGCAAGGCTAGGTGATTGGTTGCATTACACACCTTTTCTTCCCATTCTCTATGTGATTCTAAATCTATGTCTCCGTAAACAACAGCCTCAGAATTGTATTTTTCTTTTAATTCTTTTAAGCCTTGTATATAATTTTCTTCATATTCTCCCCAAGTTGCCGGAATTCCTTTTATAGGTTTTCCAAGAGCTGCTGCTTGCTGATTTAAAATAGCATGTGGTAAACCATGGGAACGAGAAATTTTACCGTTTTCATTCATCATGTTTAGCAAGGAAATTAACTCGTAGGAGTTGTCTTTTAAGATCTGCATAAGGGCATAGCAACTGTCTTTGCCACCACTCCAAGAACTAATTATTTTCATTTTTGTATAGGAATTAAGTCACAAAAATGAAAACCAGCAGGATTCTTTTTTGCGTCTGCTGAGTAACAAGTATCTTCTTTATTTTTAGGGGCTTTGTATTCCTTAAACACTGTTTCTCCTAAAGTGTATTCAATTGGATGTTTATAAATTGGCCCATCGAATGTGAATGTATGGAATTCTCCGTTTTCGCCGCAGGGATCAACGTTTTTAGGTAGGTCTTTTAAAAAATCTTTGTCAATAATTCTTCCAGTAAATTCTTTACCTAATAATTCTGATTTGGTGCAAACTACAACGGTTTTAAAGCCGAGGTCAATAAACTCATGAACCAATTCGGTGGTGTCTCGTTTCCAAAGAGGAAAATAGGCTTCTAATCCTACTTCTTTTAATTTATTTACACGATAATCTCGTAAATCTTCTAAAAAAATATCACCAAAAATACTATGGGTAATTCCACTATTTTTTAAAGTTGCTAATTCTTTTTTCATGATGTTATCGTAATCTAACATAGAAGGCATTTCTGGCAATCGAATCTCTTTAATGGGTAATCCAATAGATGCACCTTGTTGGTGTAATAGTTCTTTACGGACACCGTGCATTGAAACTCTATCGAATTTAGAATTTACCGTTGTCATCAATTCTGTAATGTCGAATTTGTTTTCTTTTAAAATATGATATAAAGCTAGCGAACTATCTTTACCACCACTCCAATTAAATATTGCTTTTTTCTTGTTCATTATTTTAATGTTAATGCGAAACCCGAAACCATAAAAACGGCTTTATCTGCATGTTCTGCTATAAATTGATTTATCCAACCTTGCAATTCTGTAAATTTTCTACCAACTTCAGTTTGAGCGTGAATTCCCATTCCGATTTCATTAGAAATTAAAATAATATTTGTTTCTTTTTGTTGAAATACTTTTCTTAATTCTTCTTTTCCTTTTTTAAGCGATTCTCCCACATTGTTATTGGTATCCATATACCAATTAGTTAGCCATAGGGTAACACAATCAATAACTACGGTTTTTCTTTTAAAATCAACTTGACTCAAATATTTTTCTTCTTCAATGGTTGTCCAGCGTTCATCTCTATCAGCAATATGTCTTTCTACACGTTTTTTAAAATCACCATCCCAAACTCGAGAAGTGGCTAAATGATATGGGGTTTCTGATAATTGGGTTGCTAAACTTTGTGCATATGCACTTTTTCCAGATCGTTCGCCACCAGTTATATAATATATCATTCATTTATTTTTATTGGGTACGGACAGTTCGTACATTTATTAGAACAACAGCTGCCTTGTCGTAATAAGTACCAGGGGCTAAAAACCTTATATCCGTTTTTATCAATGGTATAATCAATCCCTTCAATAAGGGTTGAAGGCAAGCCTAAATTTTGAATTGATTTTATCCGATCAGGATTTAAATTTTCAACATACTCTTGAATGCGAAATTTCATTTCATTTGTTAAACAAGATTTACATAAACACCCTTTATCATTCATGGGAATAATAGGAGGGAAGTCATTGCACCAACAATTATCAGTACAATTAAATATTGTTTTACATGAGGGGCAAATTTTTTCTCTAATTGCTGCAATCATTTGATATCATTTATATTTCTCAGATTCAAAGGTTACTCCAAAAAATAGGCTCTTTCTTTCCTGTTTCTATTAGGATTAGAAGAGCCTTTTTTTATAAGTGGTTGCTGCTAAAAATTATAAGAAGCTCCAATATTAAAATTTATCCCTCTAGTTGTAAACCCATATACACTTACAAAATCGGTATCTAATAAATTATTAACAGCTCCATAAGCAGTTACTTTTTTGTTAAATATTTTTTGTTGAACATAAAGGTCAAAAAGACCAAAACTATCTAACTCTAATTCAGAATAGGAACTGTAATCAAATATAGTTCTACTTCCTGTATAATTGTATTTTGCAGTTATTGTATTATTTTTAATCATACTCAAACTTACAGATGCTCCAAATTTATCATTCGGAATCCTATAAAATGTAGTTGGGTCATCTGCTTCTGCATGCGAGTAATTTCCAGCAATAGTTGCTTTTTCTGAAATTAGATACGAAAAATCAACTTCAAACCCAGTTACATCTCTAGTGGCATCTAAATTTATGTATTCACCACCAGTCCAATTTCCAGAACTATCAAATATTGAAACAAAATCGATAGCACTTTCTTCTTTTCGGTTAAAATACACAGCATTCAACGTAAATTTTTGATTTAAATATAAGGACCCTCCAAATTCTAAATTAAATGATTCTTCAGGCTGTAAATCTGTGTTTCCATAATTAGAATATAATTGATACCCTGTTGGAGTAATATATGATGTAGCCGCTGATGCCAATACTTTAAATTTCGTATTATCAGAGATTTTAAATAGATAACTCGGATTCACATTATAAATAAATTTTGAATCATATACCGAATGTGTATTTAACCTTCCACCTACGTGAATATTTAACCCTTTATTATCATAAAAAAGTGAACCGTACGCATCAAGCAACGAAAATTCAGTGTCATCAAAATCAAGAACGTCTTTCTGTTTGTATGAGAATGTTTGAGAATTTACACCCCATAAGCCTGTTATTACAGTATTAAATTTATGTTTTTGATTCAGATCCAATTGTAAATTTTTTCCTTGGTAAGAAGTCGGGTATAGGCTTATAAACTCGCGATTATTTGTAATAAACATAGAGGTTAATTGAATGCTTCCTTTGTCATATTTAAAGGTAGGCGTTAAACCAAATCGTAACATATCTCCTTTTGTCTGATTGTCTTGATCAACGAAGACACCTCCATCATAATCAGATTCAAAATCATCAAAAGCCACTATACCATCCAATTTGAATTTTGAATTGAAAGCATACCCTATCTTTGCTAAGGCATTTTTTTGATTAAATCCATCATCTTCGAATGGAGTAGGAGAATTTTCGTCAGATGCCGATGAAAAACCATCTGAAGTGCTGTAGTTTGCAGAAACCATATAGTCAAAGTTATTTGATTTTCCGTTAATATTACCGCTTGTTACAACCGTGTTATACGATCCGTAATTAAGATCTACAGAACCATTTACATCATCCTTTACAGATTTTTTTAGGGTTATGCTAATAACTCCAGAAGACGCTCCTGTTCCATACAAAGAACTTAAGCCTCCATTTAACACCTCTATAGATTCAATAGCGTTTAAAGACAATAGCCGTAAATCGTAAGATGAATTAATTCCAGAAGGGTCGTTCAGCGGAATACCGTCTATTAAAATCAAGGTGTTTTTGTTTCTTCCTCCCCTTTGATAAAGGCTAATATTGGTTCCTGGTGATCCAAAATTACCTTCCATTTGAATTCCTGGAACTTCATTTAAAAGATCAACAACAGTTTTTCCTGCATTATTTTCAATCTCTTTTGCAGAGATTTTGTAAATGGTTTTTCCAGATTTTTCTATTGGAATTTTAAATCGTGTTCCTGAAACTACAGCCTCTTCCAAAAGATTAACTTTTGTAGAATCTAAGAGGTTATTTGTTTCTGTTTGTGCTGAAATTGATGCGCCAATTAGGGCTAAGCATCCAATTAATAATGATTTTTTGTTCAAAATTATTTATTTAATGATTAAAAATTTTGAACTCTGAGAGAATAATAAGATACAAAACAAGAGAACTATCGTCATAGACCTATATCGTGTACGTCATCACTTTTCACCCGAAAGTTCAGATTATAATTAGATAAAGGCAGGTTTTCTGACTTACGATACTTTTAACTCCTTCCCGTGAGCCTTTGGCTACAGTGGATTTAGATTGTTAAAAGTTGTAAAACGCTTACAGCTACGGGTATAGTTCTAGTTTTGCACTAGATTCCCTTTTAAACCATTTTATTTGACAATAAAACAGTACCAAAATCGTGACGAATTTACAAATAATAATTAATTTGAGGCTGTAGAATAATAGATTATTTCAGGCCAAACGCATTAACCTTTTTTAATATTGAAAATCAGCATTTTACATTTTTAGAAATCTGATTTTTGATAAAATAAAAAGACAATTTATTGGTAATTAAATGGTGTCTGTTTTTAATACGTTTGTCTTATAGATTGTTTTGATGATGGTTTTCAAAAGAATTCTTTTACTTCTTCTTTTATAAATGCAATACCTGTATTTGAAGGAGGAGCAGTTTCAATCATTTTTTTAAGGATAGCCTCTCGTAACTCTTGAGAAGATGCTACATTGTTATCTTTATAAGAAGAAACAATCATTCTGCTTGTTGCGTTTTTTGCAGCAACCAAGGCAGTCCAACAACCTTCTGACACATAGATCTGTTGTGATAAGTTGTGTTCAAACTCTTGTTCAATGTTGATGAGTAATTTCTGCTTATATAATTCTTTATCTCCTGATGTAGGTGTGATACGAATTAATAATTTAGACGGATTAATACGCTCCATTACCAATGTCATACGTTCATAAGCTTGTAATCTAATTGGTAATATTTCTTTCTTTTTATCGCGAATCAATTCAATTTTTTGACGTCTATTTTCACTATGAACATAGGTGTTAAAAAAATAATAGGCCACAAACCCACTAACAAGAGCCGGAATTGAATATTGGAGAATTTCTAGAATGTTGTCTGTCATTTGATGCTTTTTGGCAGGTACAAATATACATGTTTCAAACAAATTTTAAGCGAAAAACCTAACCATGTGACAATGTATTTGTTCGTTATTTTTCGAGTTTTATTAAATTTGCTAATTAAATGATAAAATCATTTTGTTAATAAATGTATGTAAACTATATTTACCTTGTTAATAAATGTATGTAAACTATATTTACCTTGTAAATAATTCAATGTAAACTATATTTACCTTGTAAA
>JAGLDM010000111.1 GCA_023145595.1 Flavobacteriaceae bacterium
CTCCTGGTCACGAAGCCTTTACGGCGATGCGTGCTCGTGGTGCTCAAGTTACCGATCTTGTTATTATTGTGGTTGCTGCGGATGATGGATTAATGCCTCAAACAAAAGAAGCAATTAGTCATGCACAAGCGGCAGGAGTTCCAATTGTATTCGCAATTAATAAGATTGATGTACAAGGAGCAAATCCAGATAGAGTTAAAGAGCAGTTAGCTGCAATGGATTTATTAGTTGAAGATTGGGGAGGTAAAATGCAATCTCATGATGTTTCGGCAAAAACAGGTGAAGGTATTCCTGAATTGCTAGAAAAAGTATTGTTAGAAGCAGAAATGCTTGACTTAAAAGCAAATTCGAAAAAACGTGCTTTAGGAACCGTTGTAGAAGCATATTTAGATAAAGGTCGTGGATATGTATCAACAATTATGGTTCAGGAAGGAACCTTAAAAATTGGAGATTACTTATTAGCGGGTAAAAATAGTGGAAAAATAAAAGCGATGTTTGATGAGCGAGGTCATGCAATGAAAACTGCTGGACCATCAACACCCGTTTCAGTGTTAGGATTGGACGGTGCGCCACAAGCGGGAGATCGTTTTCATGTATTTGAAGATGAAAAAGAAGCGAAACAAATTGCGACAAAACGTTCGCAATTACAACGTGAGCAATCTGTTAGAACTCAAAAGCATATTACACTTGATGAGATTGGTCGTCGTATTGCATTAGGAGATTTCAAGGAATTGAATATTATCTTAAAAGGTGATGTTGATGGATCGGTTGAAGCATTGACAGATTCGTTCCAAAAACTTTCTACTGAAGAAATTCAAGTAAATATTATTCATAAAGGAGTTGGAGCAATTACAGAGTCTGATGTTTTATTAGCATCTGCTTCTGAAGCGATTATTATAGGATTTAATGTGCGTCCTTCTGGTAATGCCAGAATGATTGCTGATAAAGAAGAAATTGATATCAGAACATATTCTATTATTTACGATGCAATTAATGACTTACGTGATGCCATGGAAGGAATGTTATCGCCAGAAATGAAAGAAGAAATTACAGGGAATGTTGAGATTAGAGAAGTTTATAAAATTTCTAAGGTTGGAAACATTGCAGGTTGTATGGTTATGAGTGGTAAGATTATGCGTAATTCAATGATTAGAATCATTAGAGATGGTGTGGTTGTACATTCAGGTACGCTTACGGCATTGAAACGATTTAAAGATGACGCCAAAGAAGTTACCAAAGGGTATGATTGTGGTGCTCAAATCAAAGGATTTAACGATATCAAAACTGGAGATGTAATTGAAACCTACGAAGAAGTAGCTGTTAAGAAAAAGTTGAAATAAACTTAAAAGTTAAAATAGAAAAACCGATTTGCCACTGGCAAATCGGTTTTTTTTTGGTTTAAGAATGAAACGTCTTAACGTAGAATTTTCGTTTCTAAAACAATAGCACCACTAAATTTTTGTTTTATAGTTAGTAAAGCTCTATCGGCTTCTAATCGCGAATAGAAATTTCCAACCCGCACCTTCCATTCAGGAGCTTCATAGGAGAGTTCAGCAACATCGTTAAACTCAAGGTCGTAATTATCTTTAAACTCATAGGCTTCCGTTTCATTACCATTATATATTTGAATTTTAAATCCATCTCCAAAGGGATGATTCTTATTGTATAGCCTTTTTTTATTCATGATAGCGTCAATTTCTTTGGATTCTTGAGCCGAAGAAATAAAACTCGAAAATAAAAGAACTGTTAAGAGAAAAAATGGGTGAATTTTCATATTTAAAGTTGATTTTAGAGGTTTAGTTTATCTGTTCTGTAGATTTTAACCTATTTCCGGTGTTTATAAAACCTGATTTACATGTGTTTAGCACTGTATGTGTGCTGTACGTTGCAAATCTATAGTTTTGTTTTTAAAAAGCACGGCAATTTGATTATTTAGAATGGGTATAAACTGCTTTTAGCGTAATTTTAGATTTTGATTATGTTGAATAAACACTACTTTTGTTACATATTTTTTAATCAGTACGTGATTATTGTGAAATTATTGTAACAAACTAGAAAGAAACATAATATTTATATGAAAAGCGTGAATCAACAAAGTCTAATTTCTAAATTAGCGTTCAGTAGTATTGCTTTCCTTTTCCTTCTCCTTCTTACTTTAAACTTATCGGCTCAGGGAGATGTAGCGAATGGTAAAAAACTATTCAATTCAAATTGTGCAGCTTGTCATAAATTGGATAAAAAAGTATTAGGGCCTAAATTAGGTGGTATCTCAGAATTAAGAGATAACGCATGGTTGAAAGCATGGATTAAAGATAATGTCGCTTTCCAAAAAGTAGATGCAGATGCAAAAGAAGCGGCTAATTTTAGTCCGATTTCAATGAATGCCTTCCCTCAACTATCTGATCAAGATATTGATGATATTTTAGCATTTACAGATGCAAAACCTGAGGAGCCAAAAACGGCTACGGCAGCAGTTGTCGCTGTAGTTGAGCAAAAGTCAGCACCAGCAGACAATACCTTATTATATATATTAGGCGCCATTGTATTGGTGTTAATTCTAATAATATTTAATTTATACCGCACGGTTAATGAACTAAAAAGTGAAGAGAAAGGTAAATCTATAGAAGATCTATTAAAAAGTGTTTTGGTCGCTTTTAAAGGGAATAAATTCTTGCATTTCTTAATGCTAATATTCTTTTTGTTGTCTTCTGCATATTTATTATTCTCATGGTTTATGCAAGTAGGTTTAGATGAAGGGTATCAGCCAATTCAGCCAATTGCTTTTTCACATACTATTCATGCTGGTGATAATAAAATTGATTGTGAATATTGTCACGCGGGAGCAAAACATAGTAAAACATCTGGAATTCCTTCAGCGAATGTTTGTATGAACTGTCATATGAGTATTTCAGAAGTTGCGGAGTCTACTGCAACTAAAGATCACACCAAAGAGTTTTTTGATGGTGAAATTCAGAAAATATACGATGCCGTTGGATGGGATAAAGATAAACTAGCATATATTGAAGGTTATGAAAAACAACCTATTGAATGGATTCGTATTCATAACTTACCTGACTTTGCTTATTACAATCACTCACAGCACGTTACTGTAGCCGGATTGGAATGTCAAAAATGTCATGGACCTGTAGAAGAGATGGATGAAGTGTATCAATACTCTCCTTTAACTATGGATTGGTGTATTACCTGTCATAGAGAAACAGAAATTGATATGACCGAAAACGGATACTATAAGAAAATCCACGAACAACTTGCCAAGAAATTTAATGTTGAAAAAGTGACTGAAGCTCAAATGGGCGGAATGGAATGTGGTAAATGTCACTATTAATTGAATAAAAATTCCTCGATGTAATTGAGGGAACAGTAGACTATTATTTCTGAGGAGTTGGGAATCAAATAATTAAGAATTATAAATTAAAAGGTTAATTTATTAAATCTTTTAATCATTAAAATAAATAAAAGAGAATGGCATCAGACAAAAAATACTGGAAAAGTGTTGAAGAACTAGACGAAAATAGTTCTATTGTTGATACGTTGAGACAAAACGAATTTGTTGAAGAGATTCCTACGGATGAATTTTTAGGAGATAAAGAATCTTTAGAAGCATCCTCTACAACGCGTCGAGACTTTTTGAAGTATGTTGGTTTTTCTACTGCAGCAGCAACGCTTGCTTCTTGTGAGGGGCCGGTAAAGAAGGCTATTCCATACTTAAATAAACCAGCGGAATTAATTCCTGGAGTTGCAGATTATTATGCAACAACAATTGCAGATGGATTTGATTTTGCAAATATATTGGTAAAAGTTAGAGAAGGTCGTCCAATTAAAATTGAACCGAACAAAGAAGCAAACGGAAGTACAAATGCACGTGTGCAAGCTTCAGTTTTATCATTGTATGATGGCTTGCGCTTAAAAAGTTCAAGAGTAAACGGATCTGCAATTTCTTATGCAGAAGCTGATGTTCAAATCGGCAACAAATTAAAAGAGATACAAGCCGCTGGTAAAACAGTTGCTTTTTTAACAGGAACAGATGCAAGTCCATCAACAAATGCAATCATAGCTTCTTTAGGTGATGTACAGCATGTAGTTTATGATGCAGTTTCTGAATCTGCAGCATTAGATGCTTACGAAGCAATGTACGGTACTAGAGCCTTGCCTTCGTATGATTTTTCTAAAGCAAAAACAATTGTTTCAGTTGGAGCAGATTTCTTAGGAGATTGGCAAGGTGGAAGTTTTGAAGCAGGATATGCAAAAGGACGTGTTCCAACAAAAGGAAAAATGTCTCACCATATTCAGTTTGAATCTAACATGACGTTAACAGGTGCAAATGCAGATGTTCGTTTTATGTTAAAGCCATCTGAACAGCATTTAGCAATTATAAAATTGTATCAAGCAGTTGTAATAGGAATTTCTACACGAGAAGCATCTCCTTTAAATACTGCAATTCAAAAAGCAGCAAAACAAATTCAAAAAGCAGGAAAGAACGCTGTTGTTGTAACAGGAGTTCAAGATGCAAATATTCAGGCGTATGCTTTAGCAATCAACAATCACATTCAAAGTGAAGTGATGGATGTTGTTGTTACGAATAATACACGTCAAGGAAGTGATAAAGCCGTATCGCAATTAATTGCTGATATGAAAGCAGGTAAAATTGGAGCATTGTTTATCAATAACTCTAATCCTGTTTATACCTTACCTAATTCAGCAGCATTTGTTGAAGGTTTGGCAAAAGTAGATTTATCTGTAACATTCTCAACGGCTGATAATGAAACTGCAAACGCAACACAATATGCATTAGCAACACCTCATTATTTAGAGTCTTGGGGATTGATCGAAATGAAAAAAGGTCAGTTTAGTTTAATGCAACCAACCATTCAACCACTATTTGATACCCGTCAGTTTCAAGACAGTATTTTAAAATGGTCTGGAAGTACACAAACATATTACGATTTTCTTAAAACTTCATTTGCGGATTTAGGAGCAAGCGGTTCTTGGAATCAAGCGTTACAAGACGGGAACTTTGCAGTTGAAGTTACTGAAGAAGTTGTAGCAAACGAAATTAATTTGGCTGCTGGTTATAAAGCACCAAAGACAGACGGAAGGTTACAATTACAATTATATACAAAAACAAGTTTAGGAGACGGTCAACAAGCAAACAATCCTTGGTTACAAGAATTGCCAGACCCTATTACTAGAACTACTTGGGATAATTACATTACTATTTCTCAGAAAGATGCAGAAACTTTCGGAATTAAAAACCGGAATGTAGCGAATGGTGGATTAAATGGAAGTTATGTTGAAATAAATGTAAACGGAACCTCTGTTACATTACCAGCATTAATTCAACCAGGTCAAACAGATGGTTCTATCGGTTTAGCGTTAGGATATGGACGTAAGGCTGGAATGAAATCAGAAATGCAAACAGGTAAGAATGCGTATCAGTTGTATAAAGATTTTAATACAGCGCAGTATGGTATTGCATTAGAAGTTGTTGGAGGAGAGCATAAATTTGCTTGTACTCAGTTACACAACACCATGATGGGTAGAGGAGATATTATTAAAGAAACAACACTTTCTACATATAATGATCATTCTTTAGACCCTAGACGTACTTGGAACCCGGTTCCAATGGTGTCATTTAAACACAAAGAAGTAGAAGCAACTACGGTTGATTTATGGGATGAATTTGATCGTTCAGTTGGACATCACTTCAACTTATCAATCGATTTAAATTCTTGTACAGGTTGTGGAGCGTGTGTTATTGCATGTCATGCAGAAAATAATGTACCAGTAGTAGGTAAACAAGAAATTAGAGTTAGTAGAGATATGCATTGGTTGCGTATTGA
>JAGLDM010000112.1 GCA_023145595.1 Flavobacteriaceae bacterium
CAATATCAAAAATAACATGCTTCCCCAGAGCCCATATTCTTTCTATTTCCGACTTTAAAGTTCCGTAAAAATTATCGTGATATACTTCTTCCCACTCTAAAAAGGCATCGTCTTTAATATTGTTTTTAAACTCTTCAGCCGATAAATAATAATAGTCCTTTCCGTGTTCTTCTTCTCCCCTTTTCTCCCTAGAAGTAGCAGAAATTGAAAACTCTAGGTTCAATTCATCCAAACCTAATAAATGCTTTACAATAGTTGTTTTACCCGAACCAGAAGGCGCCGAAAACACAATTAATTTTCCTTTTGAATTCATTACAAAACGTTTAAATTTTGCTCCTTAATTTTTTCCAATTCATCCTTCATTTGAACCACCAACTTTTGCATATCTGCAAAGTTTGCTTTAGAACCAATGGTATTTATTTCACGACCTATTTCTTGAGAAATAAATCCAAGTTTTTTACCATTAGAAGTTTCTGAGTTTAATTCTTCAATAAAATAATCTAAATGATTTTTTAACCGAACTTTTTCTTCTGTAATGTCCAATTTTTCTAAGTAGTAAATAAGTTCTTGTTCAAATCGGTTTTCGTCAACTTTAACTTCTAAGTCAGAGATTGCTTTTTGCAATCTAATTTTTACATTTTCAATTCGCTGTGGATCAATTGCAATAACATCCTCTAATCGCTCTCTTATTATAGAAATACGTTTTACAAAGTCTTGTTTTAAAACAGCGCCTTCGTCCTTTCTGTAAATCAATAAGTTTTCAATAGCCTCATTAATGCTGTTTTCAATCTGGCTCCATTCGTTTTCATCCAATGATTCACGTACACTCTGAATTGTGTCTGGCAATCGAATCGCCATTTTCAACAATTCTAATTCAGAAGCATTCGAAACTTCTTTTAATTGATTTATATAAGTGGTTATTACCTCCTTATTAAGTTGTGAAGAAACTTTTTCACCAAGACTCTCAACAAATATTGAGAAATCCACTTTTCCTCTTATTAATTTTGAAGCGATATTTTTACGAAAACTTAATTCCTTTTCTCTATAATAAGAAGGAACTCTTACATTTAAGTCTAAATTTTTACTATTGAGTGATTTTACCTCAATGGTAACTTTTTTTGTTGGTAATTGCAATTCAGCCTTACCATATCCTGTCATTGATACTATCATATTATAAAAATAAAGTTATGCAAAGATACGGTTTTTGAACCTTATGCTATTTGCTTAGGTCGTTTACTTACCAAATAAATTCCGGCGAATATAATTACACTCGCAATTAACTTTAAACTGCTCAACTCATCTGTTTCCAGAAACAATGCTACTACGGTTGCAACAACTGGTTGTAAATACAAAAATGCTCCTACCGTAGTTGCTTTTAATTTCATCAAAGCAATAATGTTAAATAAATAGGTGAGAAAGGTTGTAAATACAACCACGAACAACATTTTGTAAATAATATTCTGAGGCATAACAGACCATTCTATTTCTAGAAACTCATTGAACCCGAAAGGTACAACCACGATCATCCCCAATAAATACACCCATTTTACCACAGTTATTGGATGGTATTTTTGAATTAATTTTTTTACGATTACAAGGTACAGCGAATAAAATACAGCATTAAAAAGAATATATATATTTCCTAACATTATATTTGGAGCATTTAACCCGGTTTTTCTTCCATAAACAACAAGAATAATTGCACCAAATAGACCAATCAAAACACCTATAATTCTATGTTTGATTATTTTTTCTTTTAAAAAAACAATTGACAAGATAAATACCACAATTGGTACAATAACCATAATTACCGATGCGCTAATTGGCGTGGTTAAACTAAGTCCTTTAAAAAAAACAAGCATGTTCAGTCCAGCCCCAAAGAGGCTTGCAAAAAAGAAAGTGAGGTAATCCTTTTTATCAATTTTTTCGCTTTTCACAAACAACCCTAATATCCAAAATAAAACCATCGCTCCGAAAACACGCAATATTATAAGCGCAAATGGTTTTATATAAAAGGGCATCACATCCTTCGCTATAGAATAATTAATTCCGTAGATAACCGTAGCAACAAAGGCTGCTATAAGCGCAATGATTCTTCCTTTCATCTGTTTGTTTTCTGTGCAAAGATGACCGATTTTCGGGTCTTTATTAATAAGGTTATTTTAATAAAAGCATAAGGCTAAATAAAATAGATTGCAAAAGCCATTAGCAAAAAACTATAAACAAATACCTCTCTAATTATTTTATTTGTAATCACTTGTAATGCATTTGCTATAAAAACTACCACTGGAATAAACACAAAAACAAACGTAGTTCCTGTTTCATTTGGAATTATATAGACCATATACAATCCTATCAAATAATGCCCCAATAACAAAGGCAACGACGGCTTTATATTATTGCTTAAATTATTAATTTTGAATTTTAGAATAGCCAATGCGCCAAGCGAACATATAATCACAAAAACTAAAGGAATCATTAATTTCGGTATGTCAAATACTCCATTTGAGAAAGAATATTCAAAAATCAGTTTATTATAAAACACCTCGGTATTATCATTCCAAAAATAATAAGTAAAAGATAAAAATAAAGGAGTTGAATATGCTATTAACAATACAAACATTCCCCTTATTTTATCGCTGGAATACACCATTATTGCAATTAATACCAATATTACAAAAATAGCACTCCACATATAAAAAAGTGATGCCACCCCTATCCAAAATCCACTATCAAATATTTTTTGGTCAATATTTTCAAACGAACGCATACTATAAATCCTTCTAAAAGCCACTAGTAGAATAAAGTGCGATAAAAGAACCTTATTTATTACCATAGTCCCTGGAAAAATAGCAAACAACAAGACCATAAAAAGCAGCAGATATGAATCTTGACCCGAGAATTGATTTTTTCGTTTTATAAATCTAATTATAATAAAAAACGTAAAAAAAAGGAGTAACGTTCCTACCTTTTCAGCAATTACAGAAAGGGAAAATTCCGATTTTTCAACAAAGAAAATCGAAAGTAAATAAAACAACAAAAACAGCAGGCTAATAAAAATAGTCTGTATCGGTTTAGTTTTTTTAAAAAAATTGGCAATCATTGCGAGTTTTTATACATTTGCAAATGTAAATATTTTATCAGAATGATTGCAAACAATATTTTTAGAGTTACAGGTGATTTTTTCACAAACGTTGCATTTAAGCCATTAGATGCTATCCGATTTTCGGATAACTGGTGGTTACAAAATTCTTTCAGTTGGATTCTTGCTATAATCACTATGGCGGCATTCGTTTATTGGATGGGTCAATTGAAAAAATTCAAAAACGAAGGAACCGAGTAGTTTCAATTTCGAATATCTTATTTAATTCTATTTTCTGTGGGAAGTAAAAACAAATTGAAACGCTTTCGCGAAAATGACACATTTACAAATGTGATTCAGCCTACTCGTGAAGAAGTTTTAACAGATTTTTCGTTAAAAGGAAGATGGAATGAATTCTTTAAAAACGACCATCCTATTGTTCTCGAATTGGGATGTGGAAAAGGTGAATACACCTTAGCACTCGCAAAAAAAAATCCAGATAGAAATTTTATTGGAGTAGATATTAAAGGCGCTCGCTTTTGGCGGGGGGCTAAAACTGCTTTAGAAGAAGAAAGTACTAATGTGGGTTTTTTACGTACCCAAATTGAATTAATCGACTTATGTTTTGCTAAAAATGAGGTAGATGAAATTTGGATCACATTCCCCGACCCTCAAATAAAATATACTCGTACCAAACATCGCCTAACCAATCAGGAGTTTTTAAAGAAGTACCATTCTATTTTAAAATCAGATGGTATTATTCACTTAAAAACAGATAGTGAATTTATGCATGGTTATACGCTTGGCTTATTACATGGTGAAAATCATGAGATTTTATATGCACATCATGATGTTTATAATAATAAATTACATTCTCCAGAAGAAGTAATTTCTACGCAAACCTTTTACGAAAGTCAGTATTTAGAAACTGGAAAAGCAATTACATACATTAAGTTTAAACTTAATTATTAACCCCTTCCTAAACCCTTCTCTAAGGGAAGTGCTTTAAGACTCACACATAACCGTATTAAATCAACAAACATTACGCCCTTACCAGAACTATAAAACATCTGAAAAAACATCTTCAAATATTTCTTATTCTTTATTAATTCTTCATTGAAAACCGTATATTTGCTGTTTAGAATCATTATAATTTAGAATCATGAATATCCTCAAAAAAGACATATTAAATGCCCTTGAAAGCATTACCGCTCCTGGTGAAGGAAGAAGTTTGGTTGAAAGCAATTCAGTAAAAAACATTGTGATTTTTGACAAAGAAGTCCTAATTGATGTTGAAATCGGAAATCCTACTTTACAGGCAAAAAAGCGAGTAGAAGTAGACATCATGAAAGTCATTCATGAAAAAGTACATCCAAAAGCCGATGTAAAAGTTAATGTTACTGCTGTTGTGGTTGAAAAACCTAAAAACGAAATTAAAGGAAAAGAAATTCCAGGCATAAAAAACATCATCGCAATCGCCTCTGGAAAAGGAGGTGTTGGCAAATCTACCATCACAGCTAATGTGGCGGTAAGTTTGGCGAAAATGGGATTTAGCGTTGGGATTCTAGATGCCGATGTATATGGGCCATCTATTCATTTAATGTTTGACGTTGCCAATGAAAAACCGCAATCGGTGAATGTAGATGGACGTGCAAAAATGAAACCTATAGAAAACCATGGAGTTAAAATTTTATCTCTTGGTTTTTTCACACAACCTAATCAAGCTGTTATTTGGAGAGGCGCATTGGCTTCAAAAGCATTAAACCAACTAATTTTTGATGGAGCTTGGGGTGAACTAGATTTTTTATTAATCGACTTACCTCCTGGCACAGGTGATATTCACCTATCTATAGTACAAGCCTTACCTATAGCTGGGGCCGTAATTGTAAGCACGCCTCAAAACATTGCTTTAGCAGATGCTCGCAAAGGGGTTGCAATGTTTAAGCAAGAAAGTATCAACGTGCCCGTTTTAGGTATTATTGAAAACATGAGTTACTTCACTCCTGAAGAATTACCTAATAATAAATATTAT
>JAGLDM010000113.1 GCA_023145595.1 Flavobacteriaceae bacterium
TAGAAAGTTTTATAAAGCGTCAAAATCAATACCAAGAAATGATGCAAAAGCAAACGGAGGATATTCAGAAAAATTTGGAGGATCAACCAAAAAGTTCAGATAAAAATATAGAAGAAAAAAGAGCGGATTTAGAAAAGCGTTTGGAAGAGGCTAAACAGATGAATCGGCAAGAAGAACTGCTCAAAGAATTGGAGAAGCTCGCAGAGAAATTAGACAAAGAAAAACTTACAGAAAAGTTAAAACAGCTGACTCAAAAGAACCGTCAGAATGAGCGAAATTTAGAGCGCATATTGGAGTTAACAAAACGATTTTATGTAGAGCAAAAAGCAAATCAAATTAAAGAAAAAATTGAAGAATTGGCCAAAGATCAGGAGGAACTTTCTGATGATGAAAAGAATACTTCTGAGAAACAAGAGGAGTTAAATTCTGAATTTGATGACATTAAAAAGGAGTTGAATGATTTGGAAAAGGAAAATCAAAAGTTACATGAACCCATGAGTTTTCCTAAAACAGAGAAGGAGGAAAAATCAATTAAAGAAGATATGAAAGAAGCTTCGGATGAATTAAAAAATTCGGAAGAAAAAGAAGAAAGTGAAGATTCAGAGTCAAAAGAAAAGTCTAAAGAAAGCAAAAATAAGGCGAGTAAAAAGCAAAAGTCTGCTGCGCAAAAAATGAAAAAAATGAGCAGTGAAATGCAAGGTGCGATGGAATCGATGCAGGGAGAATCTATGGATGAAGATATTGAAATGCTACGTGCTATTTTAGAAAACTTGGTGGAGTTCTCTTTTCAGCAAGAAGACCTTATGGATGGGTTTTCAGGTTCTAATACAGCACATCCTGAGTTTGCAAACAGACTAAAGAAACAAAACACCCTTAAAGAATATTTTGAACATATAGATGATAGTTTATATACGTTATCTATGCGTCAGCCTAAAATTGGATCTCAAATTTTTAAAGATTTGGCGGATGTGCATTATTATTTAGATGAAAGTTTAATTCATTTTACGGAGGATCAATACAATGTTGGGGTGGCAGATCAGCAATTTGTAATGACTTCTACAAACAACATCGCAGTTTTGTTAAGCAATATTTTGAATAGTATGCAAAATGCGAATCCGTCTATGGGAAAAGGGGATGGGAATTCATTTTCTTTACCAGACATTATTAAAAAGCAAGGGGAGGCCATTGACAAAATGGAAGAAGGAATGAAGAAAAAAGGAAAAGGGAAGAAAGAGGGGGACGGAGAAGGTGAAAAAGGAGAGAGAGGAGAAAAAGAGGGACAGGGCGAAGGAGAGCAAATGAACGGGGAGTTGTATGAGATTTATAAAGAACAACAGATGTTGCGTTTGATGTTAGAAGAATCCTTAAAAGATAAAAATACAGGAAATAATGGTGTTGGTGAAAATGCTTTAAAACAAATGGAGCAGTTGGAAAAAGATTTATTGGAAAAAGGCTTTTCCAATGAAGTATTGAGTCAGATGATGCAATTAAAATATGAATTATTGAAGTTAGAAGAAGCGACTTATAAGCAAGGTCAAGATTCAAAAAGGGAATCAAAAATAGGGGGGCGTACGAATGAAATTAGAAACATTAAGGAAATTGACAAGTCAAAATTATGGTTTAATGAAAAGGAAGTATTAATTAGACAATCCTTACCTTTGCGCACTCGATATAAAATAAAGGTTCAAAATTATTTTAGCATTCATGATAGTATTCAATAAGGAATTAGATTTTGATTTACAAAACCCAGAAGTTATTCGCACGTGGATTGGTGAAGCGATTGATATTGAGGGTTTTAAGGTGGGAGAACTGAATTATATTTTTGTTTCGGATGAAAACTTACTAGAAAAAAACATTAAGTTTCTGAACCACAATACGTTAACAGACATTATTAGTTTTGATTATACGATGGGTAAATTGGTTTCTGGCGACATTTTTATTTCTATTGATCGAGTTTTAGACAATTCAAAAACCTTTAAAACTACTTTTGAGAACGAATTACATCGGGTGATGATTCATGGTGTTCTTCATTATTGCGGATTTAAAGACAAGTCTGAAGAAGATAAAAAAATAATGAGAGAAAGAGAAGATTTTCATTTAAATCGACTTAAACTTTAAAATAGTTCCACGTGGAACAGGAAACATGAGTATTTACAAAACAACATATGATGTAATTGTCGTTGGCGGAGGTCATGCAGGAAGTGAGGCTGCTGCTGCTGCTGCAAATTTAGGAGCGCATACTTTGTTAATTACAATGAGTCTCCAGAATATTGCACAAATGAGTTGTAATCCTGCTATGGGCGGAATTGCAAAAGGACAGATTGTTAGAGAGATTGATGCTTTGGGAGGTTATAGTGGAATTGTAACAGACAAGACATTGATCCAGTTTAAGATGTTGAATAAATCTAAAGGACCTGCAATGTGGAGTCCTAGGGCTCAAAGTGATCGAATGCGTTTTGCAGAAGAGTGGAGATGGCAGTTAGAAAATATTGAAAATCTAGACATGTTTCAGGACTCGGTAAATGGATTGTTGTTCGATGAAAATAAAATTGTTGGTGTTCGTACAGCATTAGGAATTGAGATTAAATCAAAAACAGTTATTGTGACTGCAGGTACTTTCTTGAATGGATTAATTCATATTGGAGAAAAGACTTTTGGTGGGGGTAGAGCAGGAGAAAGTCCATCAACTGGAATCACAGAAGATTTGGCTGCCAAAGGTTTTGAATTTGGAAGAATGAAGACTGGAACTCCGCCTAGAGTAGATTCTAGATCGTTGGATTTTTCAAAAATGATAGAACAGCCTGGTGATGAATTTCCAGTAAAGTTTTCATATTTGGAATCCATTAAACCTATAGAAAAACAACGCTCTTGTTATATGACATATACTTCTTTAGAAGTGCATAATTTGCTACGAGAAGGCTTTGATCGTTCGCCGATGTTTAGCGGTAGAATAAAAAGTACAGGCCCGAGATATTGTCCGTCTATTGAAGATAAAATTGATCGGTTTGCATCTAAAGAACGGCATCAAATATTTGTAGAACCAGAAGGATGGAAGACCAATGAGATCTATGTAAACGGATTTTCTACGTCCTTACCAGATGATGTTCAGGATAGTGCTTTGCGGAAAGTGGCTGGGTTTGAAAACGTGAAGTTTTTGAGATATGGATATGCAATTGAATATGATTATTTCCCACCAACACAATTAAAACATTCTTTGGAAACAAAGATTATTGAAAATTTATTTTTCGCTGGACAAATTAATGGAACAACAGG
>JAGLDM010000114.1 GCA_023145595.1 Flavobacteriaceae bacterium
GATTGGTGGGAAATACATAAGTCAAATGAAGGATTTATTCATAGTTGGAAAGTGATGGGTTCTTTTGACCTGGGTTCTGGAATTGATCAGGTTAATCCACCTGAAAAGGAAATTGATTTCAACAAGAGTTATAAAGGTAAAGGAGGAATGGTTAAATGGGAAACGGAAAATGCAAGCTCATCAGGTTATTTAAATTTGATTTCAATATTTAGTAAAAGAAATGCTGATATAAATCCAAAATCCGAAGGGATTGCCTATGCATTTACAGAGGTTATTAGTCCGGATAACAGAGAAGTAAAAATTACTTTGGGAAGTAATGACGGAGCAAAAGTCTGGATAAATGATAAAGTGGTTTATAAAATGCACGGTGGAAGAAATGCAGTTGCAGATCAGGAAATATTAGTTGTAAAACTGAAAAAAGGGGTAAATAAGATTTTAGTAAAAGTTGAAAACCTGGGAGCAAGTTGGGGACTTTATTTAAGAATTATTGATCCTGAGAATAAATTGGAAATCAAAAAATTCGATTAAAACCATGAATGATTTAGTAGAAAAAAGTTTAAGTGATTTAAAGGGAACTCAATGGAAAGGTTTAGTATTACTATTCTTATTTATGGCTATTTCATCCTTTGGACAAGGAAAATTACTAAGAGGAGAGAAATGGCAGAAATTCGATATGGAAAATACGACTGCCGATTTTTATGTCGCTACCAACGGAAATGACAGTTGGTCGGGAACATTGGCATACCCGAATGCAGATAAAAATGATGGTCCTTTTGCAACCATTGAAAAGGCTCAAGAAGCGGTTCGGATATTGAAATCACAAGTTTTTAAACCGAAAAAAGATCCTGTAGAAACCCGGTGGATTGGTTCTCCTCACAAGTTAGGAAAAGGAAAAGATATTGTTGTTCTGATTCGTGATGGTTATTATTCACTTGAAGATCCACTTGTTTTTCACCCTGAAGATGGAGGTGAACGTGTAGAAACTAACTTACCAACTGGTGCTTTCGAATATCATAAACTACGTGATCATTATGTGACTTATGCCGCTTATCCGAATGAGAAACCTGTGATTTCTGGAGGGAGAAAAATCACAGACTGGAAGCAAAATGGAACTGTTTGGACAACCAGAGTTAGCGATCATATTGTAAAAACCTTATTGGTAAATGGTAAATCACAAACATTAGCCCGTACCCCAAATACAGGTTATTTTACACCACCATCTGTATCGAAAACAACAGGTGAGTTGCCATTTAGAAAGGGGGATTTAAAAAATTGGAAAAACATGGAAGACAACCATGTATTTATGTTGTTACGTTGGCATAGTGGAAATAATTCCTTTTCACGCATAGACAAGAAAAAGGGAATTGCCTATTTTAAAGAACCAGAAAATGGAGTGGTAATTGTTCCTCCACGCTATTATGTAGAAAATATAAAAGCCTTATTAGATGCGCCAGGTGAATGGTTTTTCGATATTAAAAATAATGAGTTGAGTTATATTCCTGAAGATAAAAATAGCAATCCAAATCAGTTGCATATATTTTCATCGCAATTAGACCAATTGGTTTCTGTACAGGGAGAAAAAGGAAAACCTGTAAGAAATTTACGCTTTTATGGATTGACTTTTGAAGGTGCATTAGCTGGAAATAATGCAATCTTAGTTGAATATGCACATGCTTTCGAATTGGCAGATTCGGAAATACGCTCGTGTAAAGGTGCAGGTATTATATTGCATAAAGGATGTTACCAAACTCGGATTTTTGAAAATCGTTTTGAAAAAATAGACAATCGAGTAATCGT
>JAGLDM010000115.1 GCA_023145595.1 Flavobacteriaceae bacterium
TGTTAAAAAAATTGGTAAATGGTATTGCTTTGGAAAACAGGAACCGTATGAGGTTGATTTAATATGGAATAACGAATTTTTCATACCCAGTGTTTATCCACTATCGGGTTATCCAATATCTGATTATGACATACTCCACATTAAAAATGGAATATCAGACAATGGCTTTAACTGTTCTACGCTAGGATTTTACATAATCTCGCTATCTATGCTCGTTTACGTTAGACAAGAAAGTTTGAATGAACCATACATTAAAATATTTCACATGCTAAACATTGTCAGCGATCACATATCAAATTTAATCAATGACCCATTGAGTAAAAAACCAACCCATAATACATTTTGTGATCCGTGTGGTAGTGAATTTTATAATCGCTATGTTGTATATGCTGTGGCTAAACTAGCGTCAGAAAAAGGATTTAAGTGTACATGCTCTGACGTTATTCGGCATTTTGAAACTCATTACGAAGAAATTTTAAACAAACAGTTTGATTTTGAGAGGGTGTTACACCCTAAACCTAGTGTACCTTGTTTTCACTAACCTCTTTAAGACATAAATTGTCAACTTCCAAACTGGGGTCTTCCAGCACTTCTAATACAGCGTCATGTATATTTTTAAATCTTTCATTAAAGTGACCTTCCGCAAGAATTATTTGGATTTGAATCTTAACCAAGTCTTCGGTAATTTGCCTTTCAGCGTCTCTTAATTTAATGCTCTGTTTGTCAATAGTATTAAGCCAATCGTATTTAGCTTTTTCAAACAATGAAAGGATTTGTATGTGTAAGGATTTAACGCGTGGGGTATTTTTAAGTGTATGAGTGGCGGCGGCAATAGCCTCCAAGGTAGTGCTAATCGTTTTTTCGTTTGTTTTAAGAAGCTTGTTTTTTACGTTTTCAATGTCTTCAAGCGTGTACCATGAAAATTTGTTCATTATAGTGTCCTTTCATGGTGTTCAAGCAGGGGGAGGGGAGAGTTGCCCGTGTCATAATCACTAGAATCAGGGTGGATATGCAAAAGTTCAACAACCTCTTTTACGTCATCCTCACCGGCCCCTATCAGGGTAAAATCAAGGATGTCTCTTGCCCGAACTTCCATTTTGCTTAATGTTGTCATCTATACAGCCTCAATATCTGTTTGAATATTATACGCCCAATAATATACTATGATCAGTCGTAAACAAAGCTTTTTTCGTAGTTGATAGCCAGTTCTTTCAGCCGATTTAAAAAAAACGGCGTGATTGTTATCATTGGCAGACTAGGTTCAAAAACAAGGTTGATTGATAACCCGTCCAACAATTCCGTTCCTAACGGTTGTGGAATGCGTGTGTCTCTTAACATTGATGTTAGGCAGAGATTAAGGGTCGGACTAACAGAACCTTCATCAGTTGATGATTTCCACCACTCTCGGAAAAGTTCGGATTTAAAATCTGACCGTGTATAGATTTTACGATGATCAAATATATCTCTGATAATAGCATCGTAGCGTTTTTCTATTTGCCGAAAAAATGCGAGTAACAGGGTTTTTTCAACCCTGTTAGCTGGACTGTGAAAACATTTTTTTTTATTTCTCATATTTAACCTCTCAAATAATAATAAATTACATTCATCATTTTATGATGCTCAAGTATCAACAATTTCGACATGATCTTTTTTATAACGCTTTTTTATATAAGAAATATTATTGTTATTTCTTTCAACATTGAGTTCCCATATTTCGAGCATTATCTTATTATGCTTGAAAAATACAGCACTATACAAGATTTATATAATTATTGTAAGAACCGCTAACACAACTGTTCTAACTGCGAAAATTAAAGCAATAGTTAAAGAAATTTATAATACTAGCTGTTTCTAATATATAGAAAAAAATACATAACAAAACGCTTAACACGGACAATATTATCACTACTCGATATACCCTACTTTAACAGCAAGCATTGGCACGGGTG
>JAGLDM010000116.1 GCA_023145595.1 Flavobacteriaceae bacterium
GAGAACTCGATATGTGGAATTACTAGTATATAAGTAATATAAAACCGAACTCCTACTGAAAAGTAGGAGTTTTTTTGTGCTTGTTTTTTAAGAAGAAGTACCTTTGACGGATATGAATGTAGATTATATTATTGTTGGTTTAGGCTTAGCAGGTATTGCCTTTACAGAAGAATTAAGGCAACAAAACAAATCATTTGTTGTTTTTGAAGATAACTCCCAAAATTCATCTTTAGTTGCTGGTGGAATGTATAATCCGGTGGTATTGAAAAGATTTACGCCAGTATGGAATGCAAAAGAACAGTTGAAAATTGCCTTGCCTTTTTATAAAAGGTTAGAAAACAAACTTTCTAATACGTATAATTATCCTGTAAATATTTACCGGACCTTTAAAAGTATTGAAGAGCAAAATAATTGGTTTGCTGCTTGTGATAAAGTCTTATTGCAAGATTATATGGTGCCAAAAATTATAAAAAATATAAATAAGCATGTGCGCGCTCCTTTTGATTCTGGAGAATTAGTCAATACAGGAAGAATAGATGTCAATAAGCTAACAAAAGATTATAGGGCTTTTTTGAAGGATGAGAATCGTTTGTTGGAAGAACAATTTTTTTATGATTTAATTGAATTTAAGAAGGATAATGTTGAATATAAAACGATTAAAGCAAAAAAAATTGTATTCTGTGAAGGCTATGGATTAAAAGGAAACCCCTTCTTTAATGATTTGCCAATGCGTGAAGCCAAAGGTGAATTAATCACAATTTATGCACCCGATTTAAAAGTAGATTATTTAATTAAGTCAGCCATTTTTGTTTTGCCAATTGGTAATGATTTGTACAAAGTAGGAGCAACTTTTAATTGGACAGATAAAACAAAGATTCCAACAGAAGAAGGAAAAGAGGAATTAGAATTTAAACTGAACTCGGTGATCAACTGTAACTATACGATTAAAGATCACGTGGCGGGTATTCGTCCAACGGTTAAAGATCGACGTCCTTTGGTTGGTGTACATCCAAAATATAAAAATTTAGCAATTTTGAACGGGTTGGGTACACGTGGAGTGATGATTGCTCCAACTGTAGCAAAAGAGTTATATAATCATATGGAAAAAGGAGAAGTTCTCAGAAAAGAGATTAATATTGCCAGATTCACTTAATTTTTGAAATATTTTTGTCAACTTTTTTTGTCAAAACCCACAAATATATTTATCTAAATAATTCGTGAAAAACGCATGGAACTGCTGTTAAAACAAGAACAGTAATCAGAACTATAAAATCTTGAGTCGTATGTAATCTCGTAATTAATATATATGGCATCGTAGTAATAAGAAGGCTCTCTCAAATATTTTAAGTTACGGTGAGTGCAATTATTGTGAATACTTAAAATGTTCTTAAAACGAAATATATTCTTCTAGTAATAAATCTACTTCATGACATTTCGGACATTTATTATTCTCACTTCTTAGAGTTTCGTTCCTTTTTTAAAGATTATAAAATCAAAAAATAGATTACTTTTGCAAAAAGTAATTTTTTAAAATTATTTAACCTGTAACAATTAATACAATTTAATGTTAAACATACACAATATAACGGTTTCTTTTTCTGGTGAGGATTTGTTTTCTGGAATAACATTCAGACTGAATGGAGGAAATAGAGTCGGACTTGTAGGAAAGAATGGTGCTGGAAAATCAACCTTGTTAAAAGTTATTTCGGGAGATCTTGAATACGACAGTGGAACAATGGCATTTGAAAAAGATGTACGAATTGGTTTTTTACGTCAGGATATTGATTTTATAGAGGGTAGAACTATTTTGGAAGAGGCTTATGAGGCTTTTACAGAAATTAAGGAAATTGAACGTAAACTTGAAAAAGTGAATGAGCAATTACTTGAAAGAACTGATTATGAAAGTGATTCTTATACCGATCTAATTCACGATTTAACCGATATGACTCACCGGTATGAGTTATTAGGAGGCTATAATTATAAAGGAAATACAGAACGAATACTACAAGGTTTAGGTTTTAAAAGAGAAGATTTTGAAAAGTTGACTGAAACTTTTTCAGGAGGATGGAGAATGCGTATTGAATTGGCAAAACTGTTATTGCAAAAAAATGATATTTTGTTACTCGATGAGCCAAC
>JAGLDM010000117.1 GCA_023145595.1 Flavobacteriaceae bacterium
GTGATCTCAAGTTTCTTTGCAGATATTTTTAAAAATAACTGTTTGAATGTTGGAGTGTTACCTGTTCAAGTTAGCGCAGAATTTTCTGAAGAGATATTCAATGCAATTTACGAAGACCCTACAACTGAATTAGAAATTAATTTAGAAAAACAAACGGTAACACTTTTATCAACCGGTTCACAAGAATCTTTTGAAATTAATACGTATAAAAAAGGAAATATGTTAAATGGTTATGATGATATTGACTATTTACAAAATATTAAAGGTGAAATAGAGGCTTTCGCACTAACAACCCCGTTTTAA
Source organism: Flavobacteriaceae bacterium (assembly GCA_023145595.1). Lineage (GTDB taxonomy): Bacteria > Bacteroidota > Bacteroidia > Flavobacteriales > Flavobacteriaceae > Urechidicola. The sequence continues at coordinate 304 of JAGLDM010000117.1, forward strand.
TAATATATGAGTCGCAAGAAAATAGAAATAATGGATACAACGCTGCGTGATGGGGAGCAAACCTCAGCCGTATCGTTTTCTGCACCCGAAAAATTAACCATTGCAAAACTGTTACTCAGGAAATTAAAAGTTGACCGCATAGAAGTTGCATCTGCTAGAGTTTCTGAAGGAGAGTTTCAGGCGGTAAAAGATATCACAAGTTGGGCATCTGAAAATGGTTATATCAATGCTGTTGAAGTATTGACATTTGTTGATAAAGGAATTTCTATTGATTGGATGATTAAATCAGGAGCAAAGGTTCAAAATTTGCTTACTAAAGGTTCGTTAAATCATTTAACGCATCAACTTAAAAAAACTTCAAGTCAGCACTTTAAAGAAATTTCAGAAAATATTTCTTTAGCAAAAGAAAAAGGAATTGAAACCAATGTATATTTAGAAGATTGGAGTAACGGAATGCGGAATTCAAAAGAATATGTGTTTGAATTTTTGGATTTTTTAGTAACACAGCCAATCAAAAGAATAATGTTGCCAGATACATTAGGAGTTTTAACTCCTGCTGAATCTTTTGAATATGTTTCAGAAATCAGGCAAAAATATCCAGATTCACATTTTGATTTTCATGCACATAATGATTACGATCTAAGCGTTTCTAACGTGATGGAAAGTATTAAGGCAGGTACAGATGGATTGCATTTAACGGTAAATGGAATGGGTGAGCGTGCAGGAAATGCACCAATGGCAAGTGTTGTAGCTGTTGTTAATGATTTTATGGATGATTATGAAATCGCCATCAATGAAAAAGCCTTGAATTCTGTTAGTAAATTGGTTGAAACCTTTTCTGGATTTAGAATTCCGGTAAACAAACCAATTGTGGGTAGTAATGTATTTACACAAACAGCGGGTATTCATGCTGATGGGGATAATAAGAAAAATCTCTATTTTAATGATTTGTTACCAGAGCGATTCGGTAGAAAACGGAAGTATGCTTTAGGTAAATCATCAGGAAAAGCGAATATTCAAAAGAACTTACAAGAATTAGGGTTGTCTTTGAACGATGAAGATTTAAAAAGGGTCACTGAGCGAATTATTAAATTGGGTGATAAAAAGCAAGATGTAACAAAAGAAGACTTACCTTATATTATAGCAGAAGTTTTAGAAAGTAATTCAAGTGCAAATAGGGTTATTATTAATTCATTTGTATTAACGCACTCTAAAGGTTTACGCCCCTCAACTACAGTGTCAATAACTATTGATGGTGAATTGTTTGAAGAATCAGGACAGGGAGATGGACAATTTGATGCTTTTATGAATGTTATTAGAAAAATATACAGGGATAAAAAGATAGAGTTACCTACATTGATAGATTATGCGGTTCGAATCCCTCCAGGAAGCCATTCAGATGCATTGTGCGAAACCATTATTACATGGAGGAATGGGAGTAAATTTAAAACGCGTGGCCTAGATTCAGATCAAACAGTATCGGCGATTAAAGCAACTGAGAAAATGCTAAACCTCATTTAAGAAATAAATTGAACGATAAAAGGTTCAACAAGAAATACTATAAACTTTTTTATTATTAAATAAATAAAATATGAAATTAAATATTGCACTTTTAGCCGGAGACGGAATAGGACCAGAAGTAACAAAACAAGCCGTACGAGTGAGTGATGCAATTGCTCAAAAATTCGGACATGAAATCAGTTGGAGACCAGCTTTAACAGGCGCTGCGGCAATTGATGCTGTTGGTGAACCATATCCAGATTCAACACATGAAATATGCGCAAGTTCTGATGCTGTATTATTTGGAGCTATTGGATTGCCAAAATATGATAACGACCCAAGTGCACCGGTAAGACCAGAGCAAGGTTTGTTAAAAATGCGTAAAAAACTAGGTTTATTTGCTAATATAAGACCAACCTTTACGTTCCCATCATTAATTGATAACGCACCTTTAAAAAGAGAGCGTATTGAAGGTACTGATTTGGTGTTTTTAAGAGAATTAACAGGAGGTATTTACTTTGGAGAAAAAGGCAGGCTAGATGATGGTGAAACTGCATTTGACAACTGTGTTTATACACGTGCAGAAGTTCAAAGACTAGCAAAAAAAGGATTTGAAATGGCAATGACACGTTCTAAAAGATTGTGTTGTGTAGATAAAGCAAATGTTTTAGAAACTTCAAGACTTTGGAGAGAGACTGTACAAGCAATGGAAAAAGATTATCCAGAAGTTGAAGTTTCTTACGAATTGGTTGATGCTGTAGCAATGCGTTTGGTACAATGGCCAAATACATATGACGTATTAATTACAGAAAACTTATTTGGAGATATTTTAACTGATGAAGCTTCTGTAATTTCTGGTTCTATGGGACTAATGCCTTCTGCATCTGTAGGTTCAAAAGTTTCTTTATTTGAGCCTATTCACGGTTCATATCCACAAGCAACGGGTTTGAATATTGCTAATCCTTTAGCAACTGTTTTATCTGCAGCAATGATGTTTGAAACAGGATTTGGATTACATGAAGAAGGTGCTGCTATTAGAGAAGCCGTAAATAAATCATTGGAAGCAGGAATTGTTACCGAAGATTTAGCAGGTGATAAAAAAGCGTATGGGACTAGCGAAGTAGGAGATTGGTTAGTTGCTAATATTTAGAATTTTCACATATTAATTTTGTTGAAATAAATTATAAAAGGATTTTGCACTTTTGAAGTACAAAATCCTTTCCTTTATTAAGGACGTGATGTTATTGATAATTCTTATTATTTAAGAGTAACTGTTGAGTCAAAAGAGACTCATAATCAATATTAAGTAGAAGCAGAGCATTTAAAATTTATAGAAGAATGCTCAAATTTATGGAGTCGAGTTTAGGTATGCGACTTGGTGAATTTTTTATAGTAGAATTGAATCATAACAAAGCAGTTAATATTGCTTTATATTTAATTTAATCGGTTTGTTTTTTGATTATTTCAGAGAAATCTCTATTTGATAAGTTTATATACAATGAAATAGTGAATAAAAGAATTGAAATATTCGTAAAAACGATTTAAGAGTGGGTAGAATCATCTCTTTTGATTATTTTTGACCTTTAAATTTTGCATAGAAAATTAATGTCATATTACTATAAGTAATGAAACATAAAATAACTGGCTATAAGGTTGGTTTTTTTTGATTAATAAAAACAAAAATATGAATATAGGTATATTAAAGGAAACGAAAAAAGGAGAAAAAAGAGTTTCTATATCACCAAAAATAGCAAAACAATTTATAGATAAAGGGTTTAGCGTTATTTTAGAAGAAGGAGCAGGTTTAAATTGTTCTTATGAAAATTCTGATTACAAAGAACTTGGAGTCTCGATTGAAAAAAGAGACGTTGTTTTTAAAGAATCTCAAATTTTGATAAAAATAAATCCTTTTGACAAAGAGGATTTAAAATTGGTAAACAAAGGTCAAATTTTAATGAGTCAGTTGTTTCACCAATCAAATAAAGAATTGATTAATGAAATGGCAAGTAAAGGAGTTACAGCATTCTCTATGGATGCAATGCCACGTATTTCTAGAGCGCAGGATATGGATGTGCTAAGTTCTCAAAATAATTTGGCTGGTTATAAAGCTGTTATTAGGGGTGCTAATGAGATGACAAAAATATTTCCTTTAATGATGACTGCAGCAGGAACCATTACACCTTCTAGAGTTTTAATTTATGGCGTTGGTGTTGCAGGGCTACAAGCAATTGCAACAGCTAAACGTTTAGGGGCGATTGTAGAAGCAACAGATATTCGCTCAGAAACTCAAGAACAAGCAGAGTCATTAGGTGCCAAATTTATTGTAGTTGATAATGAGGGGGAAGAGTCTGAAGGCGGTTACGCTAAGGAGGCCTCAGAAGAATATGTAAAAAAACAAAAAGAGGCAGTAAATAAATCATTGTTTCAAGCAGATTTAGTAATAACAACGGCGAACATACCAGGTAGAGTAGCACCTGTTTTAATAACCGAAGATCAGGTTTCTCAAATGAAAAACGGAGCTATAATTATTGATTTGGCGGCGGCGCAAGGAGGGAACTGTGAGGTTAGTGAAATGGACAAAACAGTAATAAAAAATGGGGTAAAGGTGATTGGTACAACCATTTCACCAGAAAGTGTTTCTACCAACGCAAGTGAATTGTATGCTAAAAATATGTTTAACTTTATTATGCATCTTACAGAAGAAACTAATTTCAAATGGGAACTTGATGAAGAGATTACCAAAGGAACATTGATTATAAAAGACGGAAATATTCAAAAGAATTAAAAAGAAGAACAGATGAATGAATTAATAGAGTTTATAAGTAACAATCTTCAAATAATCTACATAGTTATATTAGCGATTTTTGTAGGGGTAGAAGTGATTAAAAGTATTCCTGCGGTGTTACATACACCCTTAATGTCTGGAGCTAACGCCTTAAGTGGTGTTGTGATTTTAGGAGCAATATTAGTGCTGCTACATGCAGATCCAGAAAATTATGTTTCACTCGCATTAGGGTTTATTGCAATTGTATTGGGAATAATAAATGTTGTTGGTGGCTTTGCAGTGACCAATAGAATGTTGGACATGTTTAAAAAGAAAAAATAATGAGTATTTTATTAAGTATTATTTATCTAATTGCAACAATTACATTTATTGTTGGTTTAAAAAAATTAGGACATCCTGAAACCGCTAAAAACGGAAATCTTATTGCCGCAGCAGGAATGGTATTGGCTATAGTAGGAACTATTTTTATTAATGATTTAGAAGTACCAACGTTTATATATATATTGATTGGAATTGCTATTTTGGTTGGCTCTATAATTGGCTGGTTGATTGCAATTAAAGTTGAAATGACAAAAATGCCTGAATTGGTATCTTTATTTAATGGTTTTGGAGGAGCAAGTGCTGCTTTAATTGGTTTGGTAGAAATTAGTAAAGATGTAGATGACACCATGAAAGTTGCCACTATTATTTCTGGTATTATCATTGGAGGAATTACATTTTCAGGAAGTTTAATCGCTTGGGGAAAATTAAATGGCTCTTTAAAAAGTGTGATTAAAATTCCGCAATACAATATTATTAACAACTTGTTTTTTATAGGAGTTCTAGCACTCTCTATATTTATGATAATAACTGGTGCAAATAGTCAATTGTTAATCTATGCGGTATTAGTTGCTGGTTTGGTATATGGAATCTTATTTGTATTGCCAATTGGTGGGGCAGATATGCCTGTTGTAATTTCTTTGTTAAACTCTTTAACGGGTATTGCAGCAGCAATTACAGGTATTTTATATGGTAATATGGCAATGATAGTAGGAGGGATTTTAGTAGGGTCTGCTGGTATTATATTGACAATAGCCATGTGTGAAGCGATGAACAGAACCTTAAGTTCTGTGATTTTCGGAACCTTTGGTGGAGGAGCTGTTGCAGTTGCAGGTGTAAATAAAACTTTGGGAAGTATAAAAAACACCAATGCTAGTGATGCCGCTATTATGATGAATTATGCAACGAATGTAATTATCGTGCCAGGGTATGGATTGGCAGTAGCACAGGCTCAACATGTAATTCATGAATTGGAAGAACTACTTACTGAGAAAGGTGTAAATGTAAAATATGCCGTTCATCCGGTAGCAGGCCGTATGCCAGGACATATGAATGTGTTATTGGCAGAATCTAATGTTGATTACGGTCTATTGATTGAAATGGATACTATTAATCCACAGTTTAAGAATGCTGATGTAGTTTTAGTAGTTGGTGCGAATGATGTTGTAAATCCAGCGGCTCATAACGATCCTTCAAGTCCGATTTACGGAATGCCAATATTAGATGTTGAAAATGCAAAACATATTATTGTAAACAAACGGAGTATGAATGCAGGATATGCGGGTATTGAAAATGAGTTATTTTACAATTCTAAAACGTCTATGTTATTTGGTGATGCAAAAGCAGCATTAACCGATTTGGTGGCTGAATTGAAAAATATGTAATATTAATTTCTGTAAGAAATTAAAAGATTAAGACCAACTTTTCGCTAGACAATTCCAGTCTAGTGAAAAGTTGGTTTTTACTTTTGTTTAATACAGGGCATTTGATGAATAGGCTAGTTTAAATTTCATTATTGTAATCAAATTCTAAAACGTGAAGGCTTAACTAAAAAAAGTAAGGGAAGGTAACGGAGTTTTTGTTGGTAGAAGTTTCGCCAAATATTGAAGGATAATAATTCTATTCAACTTATAAATGTACATGGAGTAGGTAAGTTAGAAGTTAAGTAGTTACACCTCAAAATCTTGTTTCAAAATTAACTTTATATAAGTCAGGGCAAACGCATTAAACTTTCA
>JAGLDM010000118.1 GCA_023145595.1 Flavobacteriaceae bacterium
TAGATAGATCTGGAGTATCAGTAGCTACGCCTTGTAGCTTAGAACAACCATAAAACGCAAAGTCCATACTTTTCCAGTTATTTCTTCCCCACTGGTTTATCTCCTTAATTTTCTTTTTATCACCAGTATTATTAAAATATATTGCAGGAAAACGTCCTGTAATTTTTATGGTATGGTCTCCTGCTGCTGCGTAACTGTGTGTTGCATTACTGTCTTCATTAGTTGCTGTGCTGCCATCTCCCCAATCTACAGTGTAGTTATAAGCGTAGTTTGGGTTTATAGGTATTGTAATACTCTCATTGGCTGTTGTGGTTTCCCAGGTGGTTATAAACTCATCTTGAGCATTTGTAGATAAAAATGCAATACTAAACAGTATTGCTGTGAATATTTTTTTCATAATTGTTTTTTTCTAGCTTTTAATTTTTATTAATTACTGATAATTAGTTCTGCAACTTTAACATTGTTTGCATTATGTCATAAATTTTGGGTAATGGTATATTTAACCAACAAATATATAATTATTCCTATTAAAGTACTGATTTAAAGAGGCCTTTTCTTACTTGTTTTTATTGAGAAAATATGATTATTATTTTAAAATCGTTGCTTTTCATCATAATATTCTAAAAGAAAAAACTCTGAATATGATAATTAGGAATGCAACAATAAACAATACCATACAAATAATCTCCAGGGCAAACTCATACTCTTTTAAAAGAAGAGAACCTTGACACGAATTTCACTAATTACACCAATAAATGAACTTCGTTCATCTAAAATTCGTGAAATATGTGTCTCAATATTTAAGTATGAGTCTGCCCTGAAATAATCGCCCTAGACACGACCTAGTTTATTTAGATAAATTATCTTTGCAATCAGATTTCAATAAAATAAAAACACCATAAAGCAATGAGCAACATTTTAATTATAGGATCGGGAGGAAGAGAACATGCAATTGCATGGAAATTAGCACAAAGTGAAAAGTTAGGAAATCTTTTTATTGCTCCTGGAAATGCCGGAACTGAAGAGGTAGGAACTAATTTAAACATTGGAGTTTCAGATTTTATAGGTATTAAAAAAGCAGTACTTCAAAATAAAATTGATATTGTAATTGTTGGTCCAGAAGTTCCGTTGGTAGAAGGAATTCACGATTTTTTCTTAGCAGATGATGATTTGAAAAAGGTAGCAGTGATTGGTCCACAAAAATATGCGGCACAATTAGAAGGCTCAAAAGAGTTTGCAAAAAAATTCATGATACGACATGATATTCCGACCGCAGCGTATGAGAGTTTTACAAAGGATAGTCTTGAAGAAGGATATGTGTTTTTAGAAAAATTGAACCCGCCTTATGTTTTAAAAGCAGATGGATTGGCAGCAGGAAAAGGGGTTGTTATTTTAGAAGATCTTCAAGCGGCAAAAGACGAATTAACAGATATGCTCACAAACGAAAAGTTTGGAGACGCGAGTAGTACCGTTGTAATTGAAGAGTTTTTAGATGGGCTAGAAATGAGTTGTTTTGTGTTGACAGACGGTGAAAATTATGTGAATTTACCAAATGCTAAAGATTATAAACGTATTGGAGAAGGAGATGTTGGGTTGAATACTGGCGGAATGGGAGCCGTTTCTCCAGTGCCATTTGCTACTGATGAATTTCTTCAAAAAATTGAAGATCGCGTTATAAAAAGAACGATTGACGGATTAAAAAAAGACGGAATTTCGTATAAAGGATTTATCTTTTTCGGATTGATTCGTGTAAACAATGAACCGATGGTAATAGAATATAATTGCCGTATGGGAGATCCAGAAACAGAAGCTGTGATTCCTAGAATTAAGTCAGATTTATTAGATTTATTTGTTGCTACGGCAAATAATGATTTAAAAAATTCGATAATTGAAATTGATAATCGTTCTGCAACAACGGTAATGATGGTTGCTGGTGGATATCCAGAAGCTTATGAAAACGGCAAGGTGATTACAGGGATTCCATCTGTTGAAAACTCTTTGGTTTTTCATGCAGGAACTACTAAAAACAAGCAAAATGAAATTGTTACGAATGGAGGACGAGTAATTGCTGTTACTTCTTTTGGAGACGATTTTAAAAAGGCATTAGAACAAACGTATGTTAATGTTGACAAAATTAAATTTGAAGGCAAAAATTTTAGAACAGATATTGGGTTTGATTTATAATTAACTGTATACCTGTAATTAGTTAGATGTATGTCCCTGGGCATAAAAAATATAGAAGTGTTTAAAGGTTAAAAACAAAGAGTTTATTCTATTGAAAAGGGAATAAACTCTTTGTTTTTTTGTAGTTTAGCACTGTTTTAATATGCATATCAACTAATTACAATAAAACTGACATAATTATGACTGCAAATTTTGAGTTTTGGGATTATTTTATTTTCGTTGCTTATGCAATATTAATCTTAGGTGTTGGTCTTTGGGTATCGAGAGATAAAAAAGGACATCAAAAAAATGCTGAGGATTATTTCTTAGCGAGTAAATCGTTGCCTTGGTGGGCTGTTGGAGCATCATTAATCGCAGCAAATATTTCTGCCGAACAATTTATAGGAATGTCTGGATCTGGATTCGCATCTGGACTGGCAATCGCATCTTATGAATGGATGGCTGCAATAACCTTGCTAATAGTAGGTAAATACTTTTTACCCATATTTATTGAAAAAGGGCTGTATACGATTCCAGAATTTGTTGAAAAAAGATATTCTACCAATTTAAAAACTATCCTAGCAGTATTCTGGATTGCACTTTATGTATTTGTAAATCTTGCCACGGTACTTTATTTAGGGTCGCTGGCTTTAGAAACAATTATGGGAGTACCAATGGCTTATGGTGTAATAGGTTTAGCTCTTTTTGCGGCTGCTTACTCATTATATGGTGGTCTTTCTGCCGTTGCATGGACCGATGTAATTCAGGTGATATTTTTAGTATTGGGCGGTTTGATAACAACTTATTTAGCCTTAGATATGGTTTCGGGAGGAGAGGGTTTTATGGCAGGACTGTCTGATGTTTATGATGCCGTACCAGGACGATTTGCAATGATTTTAGATGAATCAAACCCTGAATTTAAAAACTTACCCGGATTGGGAGTTTTAGTTGGAGGTATGTGGGTTGCTAACCTATATTACTGGGGATTCAACCAATATATTATTCAAAGAACTTTGGCCGCAAAATCTTTAAAGGAAGCGCAAAAAGGAATTTTATTTGCTGCTTTCTTAAAATTAATCATTCCGTTAATTGTTGTAATTCCAGGAATTGCTGCATATGTAATGGTTAATGATCCAGAAATTATGGCAAGATTAGGGGATGCAGGTATGCAAAACCTTCCTTCTTTAGAACAAGCAGATAAAGCGTACCCTTGGTTATTGCAATTTTTACCAACAGGCTTAAAAGGAGTTGCATTTGCCGCTTTAGCCGCTGCTATTGT
>JAGLDM010000119.1 GCA_023145595.1 Flavobacteriaceae bacterium
GTCGATCAACATCTACATCAATATCTGGGTGGATAAAACTGTGGTACATGGCAGTGTAAAAAGTTCTTTTTTGAACTTTTGTTCCTCCTTTAATTTCAATTTTATTCAATTCTTTATTCCATGAGTCTCTTGCATTATTTTTAGTAGCTTCAAAATCCCATTCCGGTAATTCCGCTTCCATATTTTTACGAGCACCTTCAACACCTACTCTCGACAAAGCAACTTTAACCATCACCGTTTTTTCATCCTTCAACTCAAATTGAAAATAGGATTGAATGTCCTTAGACCCTATCTTGCCTATCTGACCTAAATCTTTCCCGCCGCTTCGAATACCATAGTTCGCAAAGGGCTGAGAAAATTGAGCTACAAAAAATATTTTATGAGGCCCTGCCAGACTTCCATGCGCTTCACGGAAACCAGAAATCTCCGTGTCACTCACAATATTAACGAATAAACTATCTACTGTATCATCATTTCCATGCGTAAGATCTAATATAATATTCGCCTCATTAATGGTTGAAAAAGAATATTTATGAAGCCCTACTCGAGGTGTCGCTGTCAACTCTGCAAGAATATTATCATCTTGTAATTTAACCTTGTAATAACCAGGTTCAGCAACCTCCTCTTTATGTGAAAATTTTGAACGATATCCTGTTAACGAATTCGAGACTCTCCCCGAGTCTAACTGCACTTCTCCAACCGTAGGCATAAACATAACATCTCCGCCTCCGCCTTTTCCAGTTCCGCTAAAATGGGTATGGCTAAATCCTAAAATAGAAGCATCTGAATAATGGTAACCAGAACTACCATCCCAAGTATCTACACGTGTATCTGGACTCAATTGTACCATTCCAAATGGATGTGTTGCACCTGGAAACGTATGCCCGTGCCAATCGGTTCCAACCATAGGATTTACAAATTGAGCTAAATCTTTATTAGAATCTGCTGAGGGATTACATCCAATCAACATACTGATAAAACTAAAAAGGACTAATGAGTGAAAAGTTGAAATTCTATTTGTATTCATAATACTGTTTTTTATTATATATCATTAAAATCCGAAATGGTTCGTATGGCCAAACTTAAATCATGATTTGCATTAAAGTCATGTTTAAATGCAACCGAATCGCAATTCGCATTGTTTGCAGCAATTAAACCTGCTTCTGAATCTTCAAAAATTAACACTTCCGAACTTGGTAGGGTTAACTTTTCTAAAGCTAACAAATAGGCTTCAGAATGTGGTTTGTGATTTGTTACATCCTCATTTGTAATTATAAAATCGAAAAAATCCATTAATTTCAATTGGAGTAATATTTGATCTGCCATCCATTTAGTTGCAGAACTAACCACTCCCATTT
>JAGLDM010000012.1 GCA_023145595.1 Flavobacteriaceae bacterium
TTATTCTTTATTAAGTTGTTTCTTGATTTTTTTTCATTCTATTTTTAGGGTTTCGGTTATTGGTTAGAGTAAGCAATTGCTTATAGAATTTGTTAATATTAATACCGAAAGACCTTGTTAATGAAATTGTAATTTTTCATACACAAGATTACGTGTTGTTTTTTAGAATAATGAGTATCCAAATATTATTGATAATGTTTTATAGTCTGAAGACCAAGTATAATATTTTGCCAAAATATCTTGATTTTGATACCTTAGTTCTAAACTATATCTATCGCTTTGTTTATAACCAATTCCCATAGCGAAGTTACGTCCTGCTGAGGTTTCTAATGAATGTAAATGTGAACCATCTTTTCTAGTAAAATCAATTGAGTTTTTTAAAGGAATATCAACTACATAAGAAAAATTTATGAAAACTTTAGAATTATTATTATTATTTAGAAAGAAATAATGTCTTAAGCCTATAGGGATTTTAATAGAACTGTAATCGACATTTGCTATTAATATACCTCCAGAAACATTAGGTACATTAGCTGTCTTTTCGGAGTTGAAATTTTGATAATAAGTTGGCTCAATTATAACAGCCCATTTATTTTTATTAAAGGGGAGAATAAATTCAGCCTCTATTCCAATATTTAAGCCTATTTTACTCCCGAAATCAGTATCTCTATAATCATAAGGGCTTTGTATTGTTAATGAAGAACTATTTAAACGGGGCCTGATTGTTAAATTAAATAAATCTTTTTTTTCTTTTTCTTTAATATTTATATCTTCTGGGGTATTACAGGTATTATATTCTTCAAAAAAACGGACCAACTCTTTTCTTCTGTAGTCTAAATTTTCAACTTTACTCATTTTAAAATCTGAACATTTAAGATCATTCCATAACTGCTGTCTAAATGCATTGTTTTCGCCAATATGGGATTCATCGACTTTAAACCTCTTAAAGACTAATTGCTTTATATTAGAGTTTTCATTATTATAAAAATATCTTCTTAAGGTGGTTTCAGTGTATTTATATAAGGTAGCTTTACCATCAACTAATACTTCTAAAAAAAGTTCTTCTTCTTTAAATAGGGGCTTTCTGGTGTCGCTTAAATTATTGGTATGATCACCAGATCTGTCAATATTTACAGTACTTCTGATATATTTAGAGGTATTGTCAATACCAAATTCTTTAACTGATTTTATGGACGCCTTTTGTGGTTCACTGTTTTCGGATAGTTTATATTTAAATTCAGTTGGATTATATTCCCAATCGATATTCTTGATTAGACAATTAATTTTTTGATTATCATTATCAAGGTAATATCCTTTTTCAAAAGAAATTTGTGAATAGCAATTAAGGCTTAAAATGGTTGTTAAGAGAAGTAAAAGTTGTTTTTTCATAAATTTTTGGGGTTGTTAATATTTATCTAGTTAAGTGTTTAATAATACATAATGGTTCACATATGAATAGTTTCAATTAGTTATATCTAGAGGTAAGCGAATTTAGTTGTTTTTTGTGAGAGAGCCAAGCGTTAAACACTGTAAACTGAGACTGAATACTGCATTACTCATTTTCCGCTCGACTCAAAAAAGCCTCTGGCAACGTTTACTTCGTTTTTATTAAGAATTATAAATAATGCGGTTTCCACCAGAATAAACATCAGCACGTAATCGGGAACTTTGGCTTCGTA
>JAGLDM010000120.1 GCA_023145595.1 Flavobacteriaceae bacterium
AGGTTTGCATTATTTGATAATCATATTTTCCTCATCAACATAATCTTTTCGTAACGGCCACCCTTCCCATTCTAATGGCAAAAACAAGCGTCTTAAATTAGGATGATTATTAAATTTTATTCCGAAAAAATCATACACTTCCATTTCGTGTAATTCGGCAGTAAGCCAAATATCTGTAACAGAATCTAAAGTTGGATTTTCTCTATCTGATGTTCTAACTTTTAAAACGATATTATGTCTAAACGTGGTTGACTCTAAGTGATAAATAACTCCTAAATCCGTACCCCAATCCATTCCAGTTACACAAAAAAGGTAATCGAATTTTAAATCGGGATTTGATTTTAGTTGCTCGCATACTTTATGTAATTCCGCTACCGGAACCTCAACATTCAAAAACTCTGAGGCTTCTTCAGAAAAGGTAAGTGCGTCACTAAAACCACTAACAATATGTTGTATTTCTTCGTTTGTCATTTTCTTAGATTTTACCTTCGTCAAAACCATCAATCGGATTCACTTTTTCCTTCATGCTCTCTTTCTTGATTTTTTCTTGTAACATAATCATCCCTTCGAGTAAGGCTTCAGGTCTTGGCGGACAACCAGGAACATAAACATCAACTGGAATTACATGATCCGCACCTTTTACCACCGAATAAGAATTGTAATAAAAAGGACCTCCAGAAATAGCGCATGCACCCATAGCAATTACATATTTTGGCTCTGCCATTTGGTCGTATAATCTTCGTAGTACCGGTGCCATTTTATTAACAATAGTTCCAGCAATTATAATTAAATCTGCTTGTCTTGCGGATGGTCTTGCAACCTCAAAACCGAATCTTGAAAAATCATGTTTAGGCGCACCAGTTTGCATCATTTCTATAGCGCAACAACTCGTACCAAAATAAAGCGGCCATAAAGAATTTGATCGCCCCCAATTTACAACTTGATCTAAAGAAGAAATTACAATATTTGCTCCGTTACCTCCCGGGATCACTTTCCCTGGAAAACTCTCTGGAATCACTTGTTCAAATCCGTCAGGTTTTGTTTGACAGATATATCTTTGTTTATCGTCTACTCCCATCGTAATGCTCTTTTTTTCCATGCATAAGCCAATCCTAATCCTAAAATAAATAAGAAAATTAATATCTCTACCAATGCTACGGTTCCCATTTCTTTAAACACAACTGCCCAAGGCACTAAGAATGCTACCTCTATATCGAACAATA
>JAGLDM010000121.1 GCA_023145595.1 Flavobacteriaceae bacterium
TGAATTAAATACTCATTTAAAGCCACATGGTTTGTTTTTTGGACCTAATACATCTACCAGTAATCGCTGTATGATAGGCGGGATGGTTGGTAATAATTCCTCTGGATCAACATCTATAAAATATGGAGTTACACGAGATAAGGTCGTAGCAATAAAAATTTTGTTAAGCGATGGCTCTAAGGTGGAATTTAAAGACCTTAAAACAGATGAATTTGAGAAGAAAAGGAAAGAGAATAGTTTAGAGGGGCAAATCTATCAAACCATTTTTGAAGAACTATCTGATGCTGAAAATCAGAAAGAAATTCGTGCACAATTTCCAAAGTCAACCATCCATCGACGAAATAATGGATATGCTATTGATGAGTTACTAAACTATGTAGAGTTTGGAGGGGATTCCAAGTCATTGAATTTGTCAAAATTACTATCTGGGAGTGAAGGGACACTTGCTTTTACTACTGAGATTACGATTAAATTAGATGATTTACCACCGTCAGAAAATATTATGGTAGCGGCTCACTTTACAAGTATTCAAGAGAGTATGGAAGCGGTTGTTGTGGCTATGAAATACGATTTGTACACCTGTGAATTAATGGATAAAACCATATTAGATTGCACAAAAAATAACAGGGAACAACTAAAAAACAGGTTCTTTGTTGAAGGTGATCCAAAGGCTATTTTAATGTTAGAATTCTGTACAGAATCGGAAGAAGATTCAGAGAGATTTGCGGATGATTTGATTTCAGAACTTCAGAAAAATAATTTGGGATATGCATTTCCAAAATTAAAAAAGGGAGCGATAGACCAAGCCTTTGAATTACGAAAAGCAGGATTGGGACTTTTAGGGAATATTATTGGTGATGACAAGGCGGTTGCCTGTATAGAAGATACGGCTGTTGAGGTAAAAGACTTACCAGAATACATAGCCGAATTCAGTCAGATGATGGAGGATTATGATCAGGATGCAGTGTATTATGCGCATGCTGGGGCAGGGGAATTACACTTGCGACCTATCTTAAATTTAAAAAAGAAGAAAGATGTAAAGTTGTTTAGAGAAATCACTACAAAAACGGCAAATCTTGTTAAAAAATATGGAGGCTCATTTAGTGGTGAACATGGAGACGGAATTGTAAGAGCAGAGTTTATTCCTTTAATGATTGGCGATAAAAATTACGCACTTATAAAACGTATTAAAAACAGATTTGATCCAGAAAACATATTCAATAAAGGTAAAATTGTTGATCCTTATTTAATGGATGAAAATTTACGGTATGAGATTGGTCGAGTAGAGCCAGAAATTGAAACCATTCAAAATTTTTCTGATAGTTTGGGTATTTTACGCGCTGCAGAAAAGTGTAATGGGTCTGGTGATTGTAGAAAGTTACCGGCTGCTGGCGGAACGATGTGTCCAAGTTATAGAGCAACAAAAAACGAAAAAGATACTACCAGAGCGAGAGCTAATGCCTTGCGCGAATTTTTATCAAATTCAGATCAGAAAAATAAATTCAACCATAAAGAATTATATGACGTGTTTGACTTGTGTTTAAGTTGTAAAGCCTGCGCAAGTGAGTGTCCGAGTAATGTAGATGTAGCTGCTTTAAAAGCAGAGTTTTTACATCAGTATTACAAAGAAAATGGTGTGCCGTTTAGAACCAAACTATTTGCAGAAAATGCAAAATGGAATAAATTAGGAAGTTATGTACCTGCTCTAACCAATGCAGTTTTAAACA
>JAGLDM010000122.1 GCA_023145595.1 Flavobacteriaceae bacterium
TTTGAAATAAAAATTCATTTCCTGCACGCTTAGCAGGGTCACCAGTACATGATTCTTCAGTTCCTAAAACGGCAAACTTCACATCACAATGGTTTAATATTTTAACCACTGCCTTTGTTATTTTTTTTGCTCTATCGTCAAAACTTCCAGCACATCCAACCCAAAACAACACTTCTGGTTGTTTTCCTTGAGCCGTCATCTCTGCCATTGTTGGTATGTTCATATGTTTGTTTGTTTGTTTGTTGTTAGATATTTATTAGTTTTCAAGAGTTGATTTAGTTCCGATTTCTATCGAGACCGCTCAATCTCCAAAATTGGTCTATTCTTCGTCTTTCCAGTTCAATCGATCCATTTGATTGTATTGCCATGGGGCGCCATTATTCTCTATATTGGTCATCATCATATTCAATTCTTGAGGAGCTGCAGATTCTTCCATCACCAAATAACGACGCATATCCATAATTATAGATAACGGGTCTATATTTACCGGACATTCTTCAACACATGCATTACAACTGGTACAAGCCCATATTTCTTCGGGCATGATGTAATCGTTCAATAATTGTTTACCATCATCTTGAAAAGAGCCGTTTTTATCGATATTCTTACCAACCTCTTCCAGTCGGTCTCTGGTCTTCATCATAATCGCTCTTGGCGATAATTCTTTACCTGTGATATTAGCCGGACAAACGGAAGTACATCGACCACATTCTGTACAGGTATAAGCATTCATTAATTGCACCCAATTTAAATCTGTCACATCACTTGCTCCAAATTTTTCTGGAGTCTCCTCTTCTGCTCCTTCAGGTGCGGCTGCGAAAGGATCTGCATTTGGATCCATCATCATTTGCACTTCTTTAGTAACCGTTTTATCATTCGTGAATTGTCCCTTTGGGTTTAAGTTTGCATAAAACGTATTCGGGAAGGCTAATAAAATATGTAAGTGTTTTGAATAATATAAATAATTAAGAAATATAAAAATTCCAATAATATGTATCCACCATGCTGAAAGTTCAATGAGGTGATTTGTGTCATGACTTAACCCATTAAATAATAACGCTACAAATTGACTTATAGGGTTTCCTGCATTTGCTTCTTGAAAATGAACGTCAGTAGCATTCATAATTAAGAATAAACTCATTAGAACCATTTCAAAATATAAAATATAAAGAGCATCATTCTTTGGAAAACCCTTCATTTCTTTATTCCAAAATCGAGGGATTCTCACAATCATTCTTCGAACCCAAAAAACAATAACAGAGAACAGCACTAAAAAGGCAAGGATTTCAAAACTTCCAATTAAAAACTCATAAAAACCCCCCATAAAACTCAGTACTCTATGTGTACCGAAGAGTCCGTCAATAATAATTTCAATGACTTCAATATTGATAATGATAAAACCAAGATAAACGATGATGTGTAGAATACCAGCTACTGGTCTTCGAACCATTTTACTTTGTCCCAGTGCGATATTAGCCATATTAGCCCATCGTTCTTTTGTTCTATCGGTACGATCAATATCTTTTCCTAATTTGATATTTCTTCGTATTTTATTAATATTTCTAACAAAAAATCCTATTCCGAAAATTAACAGAATGGCAAAAATAATACTACTTATATACTGCATGTTTATTTATTATTATCGTCTGGCTGATAGCCTTTGTCTTTTTTTCCAAAGACAGAAACATTAAAAAATCTTTTTGGGTGCTCCTTTACTTCTTTCAATAATTCTTCTAACTCTTTTGAAGCGTTTTCTAAATTAATATATAACGCATCGTCTTTAAGTAATTTACCAACAGAGCCCTCTCCACTGTTTATCACAGTTAAAATAGAATCGAATGTTGCAATTGTATTTTGTAATTCTTTAATAGTGCCGCCTAAATCTGCAGAAGCAATTGAATCTGTGATTTGTGCTAAATTTTCAGTTGACATTTCGAAATTAGAAAGCGAATTAGATAAACTCTCTTTATTATCTTCGATAATATCATCAAAAGATTTTAATGATTTTTTAAAGCCTTTAGCAGACGCGTTAAGATTAGAAAAAGTTTCCTTTAAATCGGCTTGAGAATTTTTATCAAGTACATTGTTCAAACTCACCACCAATGAATCTGTATGCACCAAGACACTTTGAATTTTAGCTTGAATTGGTGACATACTCTCACCTAAGGAACTCATAAAATCAGTTTCAACCATACCAATCAGAAAATCACCAGACATGGCGTTTTCTCCTTCATATGATGGTTCAATTCCTAAAGCTTTTCCTCCCATTAAACTAGAACTGTAAATTTTCACAACACTTTCCTTAGAAAATTCGAAGTCATTACCTACACCAAATTCAACAATTAAATGACCTTTATGTTTTGGATCTGGGTTAAAAGTGATAGCAACCACTTTCCCAACATGTAACCCATTAATAGTAACGTTACTTGCCGTGCTTAAACCAACTACATTATCAAATTCAACAAAATAAGTTCTAGGTGAACCGTCAAAAAGGTTTTGCCCTTTCATAAATTGGTAGCCCCAAATAGAAAGTGAAATTATAATTATAGCGATAATTCCTGTTTTTAATTCTCTTGATATTTTCAAAATAAAAAAAATTAATTAATGAACAATATTACTAATAATTTTTGTGAGTAAAAATTATTTATTTAGAACTTTTAAGTGCTTCCTTCACACTTATCTTTTTTTTACCCCTAAATGCAACAACAAAAGCAGACTTATACCCCTTCTGTTTTGCTAAGAGATGCTGACTCTTTATTTTATCAAAATCAGAGGTTTTACCCAAATAGTATTTATACGATTCCCCAATTTTTACACGCTCTATATTTTTTAACCCTTTAAAATTATAAGCCTTGGTTTCTAACTTTTTTGTACCCGAAGCTATTTGAACTTTAAACGTTACACCTTCTACAATTGTAGAATTGGAACTACTTGGCCTCGAAATGATTTTTTCATCAACAGAGTTATAATTCTCTTGTTTAATATATTCAAGAATCCCTTTTGAAACTGAAGCAGCATATTTAGTTTGACCTTTACTTGAGTTTAAGTAAGCCCCTTCTTTTTTATTGGTTATAAAACCTGTCTCTATTAGAATACTTGGCATATAAGTTTGGTGTAATACAATAAACGCCGCTTGCTTAACACCTCTATTTTTAAACTTAACTCCTTTAACCATACTGCTTTGAACAATATTTGCTAAAGCCAAACTTTGATCCATATATTCTTCTTGCAGTAATGTCATTCCGATTATAGATTCGGGTGAATTCGGATCAAACCCTTTATAATTCTCTTCATAATTCTCTTCTAGTAATATAACTTCATTCTCTTTTTTAGCGACCTCTAAATTTTGTTTATTGGCGTGCAAACCCAATGCCCAGGTTTCTGTACCAGATGCTTGGCTGTTATGAGCATTACAATGAATAGAAACAAACAAATCTGCATCTGCCCTGTTTGCAATCCGTCCACGTTCATATAGATTTACAAAAACATCCTTTTTACGCGTGTAAATTACTTTTACGTTTTTTTGGTTCTCTAATATTTTACCTACTTCTAAGGTAATCTTTAAAGCAATATCCTTTTCATAATAATTTTCACCATTTACTACTTTACCAGGGTCATGCCCACCATGCCCCGCATCTAAAACAATAATATAGTTTTTAGATTGCGCTCTTAAAGTATTGGTGTTTAGAACGAAAATGGAAAATATTATGAAAACAAGTATCGCTTTCAGTTTGATATTAATTTTGTTAAGCATGTATAAGGTCATCAATATATTTTAGTTATTTTTGTCATCATAGGTTTCTCTCCTCAAAAAGTAAACCAATATTAATAAAACGATAAATAATCAGTATTGAAATACATCTGCGAAATTAATAAAAGTTGCGTGTTTCTTACTCTATTAATAGTTTTTTTTTAAACGACAAAGGATTTAAAACATTGCTTTTGAAATTATCCAGAATACTTTTAATATTCCTTTTACTCGGTTCATTCGGATTGGTCTCATTTGCACAAACAAATGACACCCCTAAAAAACTCAAAAACTCAAATCATCAAGACTCAATTACTCCACTGAAAAGTGAGGCTTCTTTGATTAAACCGATCGATTCTGTTCAAAATGATAGCATTAAAAAACCTAAGGGTTCGGTTGATGAAATTGTAAGCCATACCGCTGACGGCTATATTAAAGAGGATTTCTTAAAAACACTCATAACGCTACATGACAACGCCGAAATTGATTATGGAGATATTAACATTAAAGCAGGACATATCGAAATAAACCACGAAACAAATATCGTAACGGCAAGAGGGATAGCTGACAGCACCGGGTACATGCAAAAACCTCTAGTAATGCAGGGCGGAACAGAATCTACTCATGACTCTATTAAGCTAAATTATAAAACAGAAAAGGTCCTTGCTTGGGGAACTGATTCTGAAGTTGGAGGTATGATTTCCAAAACAAACGAAATGTATAAGGTAAACGACTCCACTATTTTCATAAGAGATGTTATCATAACTACTTCCGACAAACCGATACCTGATTATCATATTGCTCTAAAAAGAGGATTGATGATTCCTGACAAAAAAATTATTGCTGGAACATCTCAAATGTATATTGCCGAAGTACCTACTCCTCTCATACTGCCATTTGCGTATTTCCCTTTAATGAAAGGAAGGTCTTCTGGAATTGTTATGCCCTCTTATGGTAGTACGCAATCCCAAGGGTTTTACCTGCAGAACGGTGGGTATTATTTTGCTTTAAATGACTATTTTGATCTCACTTTAACAGGTGATGTGTACACAAATGGCAGTTGGGGTCTAAATGCCCGAAGCAGCTATAAGGTACGCTATAAGTACACTGGTAATTTTGCTGTGAGATATGAAAATCTGTTTAATGGTGTTCGAGGTTTTGAAGATTTTTCTCAATCTAGCAATTACAATATTAGATGGAGCCATAGTCAAGATTCAAAAGCAAGTCCGAATGCACGGTTTAGCGCCTCGGTGAATTTAGGAAGCAGCAAATACTACCGCCAATCTTTAAACGAATACAATAGTAATGCTTTTTTGAACAATACTATGAATTCTTCCATCTCTTATCAGAAACGATTTGTTGGCACTCCATTTAACCTCACATCATCTGCAACCCACACACAAAACACCAATACAGAGAGCATTATTATGTCCCTACCTTCTTTGCAGGTAAGTATGGATCGGATTTATCCATTTGCGCCTAAAAACGGTCCAAAAAAAGGAATGCTCCAAAACATTGGAACCACTTATAATTTTAGAGGAGACTACAAAATTAATACAACAGATGAATTCTTTTTTAAGAGTGAAATGTTTGAAACTGCAAGTTCTGGAATACAACATGATGCAAACCTCAGCACCAACACTAAAATTGCGAAATATTTTACTTTATCACCAAATGCGCGCTATAAAGAGGTTTGGTATTTTGACAAAGTGGTAAAAGAATATGACCCTGTAGAAGATGAAGTTGTAACAGATACCATTAAAGGTTTTAACTCCTTTAGGGAGTATAATATTGGCACATCCCTTTCGACTACTTTATATGGGGATTTCACTTTTAAAAAGGGAAGACTTGAGGCTATTAGACATACAATGAGACCCTCGGTTTCGTATAGTTATAGACCCGATTTTGGTTATTTCTACGAAGATGTACAGAATAGCAATGACCCTATGGACATTGAAAAATACTCTCCTTATGAAACCGGAATATACGGTGGCCCTGCTAGAGGTATTTCAAATAGTTTAGGGTTTTCAATTAGCAATACATTGGAAGCTAAAATGCAATCAAAAGATTCTACCAAAGTAGAACCTAAAAAAATTAGCCTTCTTAAAAGTTTAAATGTTTCTGCTAATTATAATATGGCGGCAGACACAATTAAGTGGAGCCCAATGAATGTAAACGGAGGGACTGCTTTTTTCAACAACAAAATGGCTGTAAATGTTAGAGCAACATTTGACCCGTATGCTTTGGATGTAAATGGGAGGAAAATAAATGAATTCAACATCAATAATGGCGGGAGTTTATTTAGACTAACCAACGCTGGTTTAACCTCAAATTATTCCTTTAGTAGCAAGAAAAACAAAAAAGGCGGAAAAGAATCAAATAAAAAAGATGACACCAATTCTGACGGAATATTTGGCGAACGCCTAAATGTTACCAATGCAGATAATGCCGAACAAAATAGAGCAGAAAATCAAGAGACCAAGACAGCCAAATTATACCAAGCAAAAATGCCTTGGACACTACGTGTGGCTTATGCGCTTAACTACTCAAATTCACAGGCTAAAGGAGGAGTGAGTTCTCATTCAATTATGTTTTCTGGTGATCTAGAATTATCTCCAAAATGGAAAATGGGGTTCAGTTCTGGATTTGACTTAAAAAGTAAAGGTTTTACCTATACACAATTCCGATTTAACAGAGATTTAGATAGTTGGCGTATGAGTTTTAATTGGGTGCCTTTTGGACCAAGAACCACATATAATTTTTATATTGGAATAAAATCTGGTATTATGAGCGATGTGAAATACGACCAAACAAAACCACCAGATAAGCGTTTATTTTAAATCCTAAAAGAATGAAAAAAATCATAAACACTCCAAATGCTCCTGCACCAATAGGCCCCTACAATCAGGCTATTTTGGTTAATGGAACTTTATATACTTCTGGTCAAATTGCCATAAACCCAAAAACAAATGAGTTAATTTTAAATTCTATTACTGATGAAACAACTCAGGTTCTAGAAAATCTAAAAGCAATATTAGCTGCTGCAGAAATGACTTTTGAAGATGTTGTAAAAACGTCTATTTTTATTTCAGACATGAATACATTCTTTCAAATAAATGAAGTGTATGGGGATTATTTTAATTCTGATTATGCACCTGCAAGAGAAACTGTTGAAGTTGCCAATTTACCGAAATTCGTAAATATAGAGATTTCTTTAATAGCTATTA
This sequence comes from Flavobacteriaceae bacterium, assembly GCA_023145595.1. Lineage (GTDB taxonomy): Bacteria > Bacteroidota > Bacteroidia > Flavobacteriales > Flavobacteriaceae > Urechidicola. Next base: position 6,976 of record JAGLDM010000122.1, read on the forward strand.
AAGCAACTATTTAATCCGTATTTACAAGTGGTTGTTTTAATGGAACTGCTTCTTTTTCAAGGTTATTGAGAGAATCTTTTTTCTCTGTTTCTTTCAAACCAATTTTCTCTAAAAAATCGGACAAAGAATTAAAATCGAATCGATATGAAATTCCGACTCCCTGAGTATAACCTTCTTCTTCTTCGGTATATTGAATTTCATTTTGACGATTAAACACATTTGACCGTAAGGTTCCTTCTTCATTTAACAGAAATTCAACTTCAACCTCACCAACCATGCCTGTCTGATTCTCTGATGTTCCAGATGTCCCAACTGGAACACCAATTTTTCCATCAATTAAAATTCTATCATTCACCTTTGTTTCGAGGGTAATACCTACTTGATCATACGTTTGCAAACTTTCAATATTAGACCTAGGATCCCCTATATCATAGGTAACTCCCAGTTTTACATTACTATTCCCTGTATTTACGATATTGGTAAGCGCTTTCGATAAAAAATCTGCTCCAATACCAGCCATCATCATCTTACTATTATCACCGACCGTATTTTCTTCACTGGAAAATGTTCCAAAAAGAAGCAATGAACCAAAATTATTCATTTTGGAATTCATATCATTCCCGTTCAATTTAAAGTCTAGTTCGGCTTTTATCTCAGAATCTGCATCTGGAATTAGAACATCATACTCTTGCTTAGAGTTGTATAGTTCTCCTGAGAATTTTGTAACTAAATCAATTGGTATATCCCTACTCGTATTCACACTTTCTAAAAGGTATTTAGGATTTGCTTTAACCCGATTTACTGTTTCTATATCAATAATTGCACCCATAGGGTCCCCGTTCCATGAAATAGTTCCTCCTGGTTTTGCTATAAATTTTTTGCTAATTATTTCTCTATAAATAAAGTTATACGCTCCACGTTCTACTGTTAAATCACCATACATATTAAATTTTCCGTGAGAATCTAATTCAATCAACAAATTTCCATTTCCGCTACCCTCTAACATACTTCCATCATCATCTAACACCATCTCGAATTTAGCATCTTGAGTAATTTCTAAATCAAAATTTAATGCAAGTCCTTTAATTTTATCAAACCGATCTTCTTTAGTAAAAACAACAGAATCTTTTTGTTTGTTAAAATCTACAAAACTAACGATACCTCCTTCACTCACCGATTTAGAGGAACTAATCGGGACAACAAATAGCGTTCCTTTGTTTGTTTTTGCGTTAACGTTGATTGTTAAATTATCTGTTGCACCTGTAATTCTTGCTTGACCATTCATGTAACCTTTTCCAAAATAAATAGACTCTTCCTCTTGCTTTGTGTTTAAAATCAATAGATTATCCGTGCGCAAATTTAAGTCTAACTTCCATTTTTCAAAAAACTTATGTGAAATACTCCCTCTTAAGTTCCCTTTTGTACGCTCTTCTGTATCTGCTAAAGTAAAATCTACAAATTCAAAGGTTTGATCATGTAAGTCTATAATTGAGGTTCCTTCAAAATCATAATTAACATCCAAATATGGCAGCGACATTCCTGCATCAAACATATAAAAAGATCCATCCATATTAGGGTTCTTTAACAAGCCTGTAATTCTAGCATTCCCGTATAATTCTCCCCTCATCTTATCAAAAACACCTTTTCCAATGGCATTAATAACACCCAAATCAAATTGTTCGAATTCTATGGCTAAATCAATATCTGGCTCATCAATCGCAAAATTGAGCACTCCGTATGCAAATAGTGTATTTATATACTCCTTTTCCATAGATAAGTTAACATTATAAATCTCTGAAGAGTTTCTACCCTCCATAGACATATCAATATTACCTTGATAATAATCATTAACTTGAAAATCTTCAATTTGTAAATTTACTACCGGTTTTATGCGATCTTCATTTTGAAGATATTGAAATTTACCGTTTATAAGACCCTGAAATTTCCAGTCCGAAATATTTGGCGTAACCCCTTCTAAATTTACATTTTTAACGATTACATTCAAATCTTTTTCTGTATCACCAAACATAGAACCTCTAAAGGCAATCTCTTGATCTCCTGAAATCATTTCAAATTGTTCTAGCTCATAATTTTTCTCTCCTAAATCAAAAACTACTTTGTTTTTTTTATTATTTGTGGGATTTAATTCCCATATGGTTTCCTTAAATTTTATTTCTGATTTATTAATTCCAAAAACAGATTTTCGATCTGCATCAATTGTATAATAAAAGCCTATGTTATATAAATCTAACTCATCTTTACCTCCCACAAATTCAGTTCTAAAAAATAAGGTGTCATTTAAAGTTCTATTTACTAAGTTTATCTTAGACAATTTATAATTTTTTGCGACTATACTATCAATAGAGATTTGCGTACTAAATAAAGGGGCTCTATTATCAATATTGATTAGCACATTATCTATAATGGTACTTCCTGCTGCAACTTGTGGTGCTCTAACCTTTAATTCTAAATCATTAGTATCGGAATCAACCAATCCTGACACTGAGGTATTTGATGAAAACCTAACTCCGGGGAGAAAAACTCCGACAATCTTATTATGTATATCAAAATTAAATTTCATAAACTGTCCCTTTTCAGTTTTTACAGATTCATAATTAGAATAAATACTACCCAAGGCATTCTTAACCAATTTAGGGATCTCTACAAATTTAAAATTACCTGTAATTTCACCTTCTATAATATCAGATGAATTAATTGCTACTCGTTTCACGCCATTTTCATAAGATGCCCTAACATCAAAATTCTCGAAATAAAAATTTTCGTGCTCATTGGTGAAAGACGCTTTATCAAAATTAATTGTTCCCACAAGATCTTCTAATGTATTCCCCTCCAAATCGATATCGATATTCCCTTTCAAAATCACGATTGAATCTCTTTTAAACAAATTTAATTTGTTAAAATCTGAATATAAAACATTGGCTTCAAAATCATATTTATGAACCTCTTGTGATAAATCTGCCAATCCATTAAAGTTCAATTTCAAATTCTCGTCATCTACTCTAAGTTCTCCCTCAAACTTCCTGTTCTGAAACCTTCCGTTTATTATGATATTCTCATATTTATAATCTTTATAATAATAACTATAAACATCCCCAATAACTATGGTACTAACATTTTCTAATTTAAACCCATAACCATCCACATCAATATCCATAGAAATCTCTCCAATCAAAGGATCGTTGAATATTTTTCCTAAATTAAAATCGTTAATTTTAAGATGGCCCTTATAACTTGCATTATCAAAGATTCCATCGTCAGTAGAAATTGTTATATCTGAAATAACAGAACCTATATCTGTATATATCAGTACACTTGTATCTATAATTTCATTGGAGAATTCTAAACTACCTATTACTTTAAATTGTCCTAAAGTATTGATTAAGGGGGGAATTGAATAAAACACTTTATTTGGCAACAAAACATCTAATCGATTATAATCTGTAATTAAATTTAAATTTTGCCCTTCAATTGCAAAACCATTCTTTGTATTAAAAGCATTCTTAACCTCAAAATCTCCTTCAAGAGTAGTATTTAGATCTGATTTTAAATGAAAATTTGTTGCTTTAAAATTATTCAGAGTACCGGTTATATTTGAACTAAAATGCAATACATCTTCTCTACCGGTTTCTCCATAAAACTTGTTTAAGTCACGCATAGAAAGATCTGAATTTTTAATTTCTGCTTTTATACCAACTTTATTAGTGAAATCAGAATACAAATCAGAACTTATGAATGAAAAATTGGCTGCTACCTTTGATGTTTCCGATTGAATCAATGTGTTTTTAAAAAACATTTCTTCAGGAGTGTAAGTGAAATCTGAATTAAAATACACAATCTTAATATTGTGATTATCAACAAACCTTACCCCCTGTAGATCTGCATGAACAAGTGAGCCTTTAATTAAAAAATCATGCACCTCTCCATCTATATGATCTATAGATACGACTATTGGGTTTGGTTTATTATCATCATATGATTTAAAATATCCATCGTTAATCGTTATCATATTTGACTTCATGCTAAAATTTGAGGGGACTGTATCCAAAGCCGTACTCCCAGACACATCTTCTTCGCCTTTAAACTTATCTACAAATTGATTAAAAGCTGAATTTTCCTCATTTTTATGAGTTCTCATTATAAAAACAACTTTTTCTAATTCTATGTTTCCAAAAACTAAATTATTTTTAAAGATGTTTTCATAATTAATAATTGACATCTCTAATCTTCCAACAAATATCATGGAATCTAAATGGTGGTCTAAAACTTCAATATTTCTAAACTTCACATCACCAAAAACCGATAAATCTACACTTCCGATTTTCGCATTTATATCAAAGGATTCATTGAGGTAATTAGTAACCTCTCTTCCTAACCTGGTTTGAACTTTAGGCACTGAAAGTAAACCAGATAGCAAGACTCCCAATATTAATACTAGAAGTAAAAAGTGTCGTACTATTTTTTTTATTCGTTTGATATTCTTTAAATTTGTAGCCTTATTAACAAAGTTAATGCCTTAATTATTAATGGATTCTAGCTCAACATATATTCTAGCGATTGAATCATCTTGTGATGATACTAGCGCTGCGGTTCTTTGTAACGCTAAAGTCCTCTCTAATGTTATCGCTAATCAAGAAATACATACTGCCTATGGCGGCGTAGTTCCTGAATTGGCCTCTAGAGCACATCAACAAAATATCATTCCCGTTGTTCAACAGGCATTACTAAAAGCAAATATCGACAAAAAACAATTAAAAGCCATAGCTTTTACGCGCGGACCTGGATTAATGGGTTCATTACTTGTTGGCAGTTCTTTTGCCAAATCATTTTCGCAGGGATTACAGATTCCACTAATCGCTGTAAATCATATGCAAGCTCATATTTTAGCGCATTTTATTGAAGAAAAAAACCGCCAAATACCTGAATTCCCTTTTATCTGCTTAACGATAAGTGGAGGTCATACACAGATTGTTAAAGTATCTGATTATTTTAACATGGAGGTTTTAGGAGAAACCTTAGATGATGCTGTTGGAGAAGCCTTTGATAAATCGGCTAAAATTCTAGGTCTTCCCTATCCTGGAGGACCATTAATAGATAAACATGCTCAATTAGGAAATCCTAAAGCCTATATGTTTACCAAACCAAAAGTTGGTGATTTAGAATTTAGTTTTAGCGGATTAAAAACAGGAATCCTTCGTTTTATCCAAAAAAACGTAAAAGAAAACGAACATTTTATTGAAGAAAATCTAAATGACATTTGTGCTTCTATTCAGCATACCATAGTACAAATATTAATGGAAAAACTTAAAAATGCCGTTAAACAAACTGGTATTAAACAAATTGCCATTGCTGGTGGTGTTAGCGCCAATTCAGAAATTAGGAAAGTATTAAAAGAAAGTGAATCAAAATATGGTTGGGAAACATTTATTCCAAAGTTTGAATACACGACAGACAATGCAGCTATGATTGGAATTGCAGGGTATTTAGCCTATTTAGAAGGTCGTTTTTCAGAAGTAAATACCTCGGCGACCGCACGATTAAAAGTGACAGGATAATTGTAAAAAAAATGAAATGAGTGTTTATATAAATTATACCGCTGAAAAAGTTGTTGCTACCTTTCCAAATAATGTGAAAAAGAATGAGGTTAGAGATGTTTTTTTAGAAATTATAAGTACTGCTCATATAGATGAATTAAAACTATTAGTTCTAGACTTTACGACTACTACCTCTTATGTTATTCCAAAAGATTTTATGATCATTTTGAAGGCTGCTACAAAATTCTCATCTAATTGGAACCCCGATGTTAAAGTTATTATCATTGCTACAAATCCAGAAGTCAGACAAGTTACTACTACAATCATTAATCACCAAGAAGAACTTTACTGGAAATACCTATTATATACTGATATTAAATCTGCCAAAGAATCTCATAGCGGAATTTAATATCTAACAAGTACGTTTGGGATTTCGGCACTAAATTTTGAAACAAGCACTAAATAACGCTGTAGAGCCTATTAGAAAAAGCTTTCTTACTCCTTTATGATTAGCAAATGGATGGGTCAAAACCCAGATTAATTTATTTAAAACTCACTATTCACATCCCAAGCTTCTAAATAATCTTTAATATATTTAATAAACAAACTACCCAAAGCACCATTTACAACCCTATGGTCATAAGAATGTGATAAGATCATTTTATGGCGAATACCGATGTAATCTCCTTCAGAAGTTTCAATAACTGCAGGCATTTTCCGAATAGCACCCAAGGCCAATATTCCAACTTGCGGTCGGTTAATAATTGGCGTTCCCATTATAGAACCAAATCCGCCTACATTGGTAACTGTATAAGTTCCATCTTGAATATCATCTGGACTTAAATTATTAGTCCGTGCATTTAAAGCCAGCGTGTTTACCGCTCTGGTCATTCCAACCAAATTTAGTTGATCTGCATTTTTTATCACTGGCACAATTAGGTTTCCATCAGCCAAGGCTGTAGCCATTCCTAAATTGATGTTTTTCTTTTTAACAACCCTATCATCACCTTCAACAATCATATTTATTAAAGGAAATTCTTTTAAAGCGCGGGTAACTGCCTGCATAAAGATTGGTGTATAAGTTATTTTTACGCCTTCCCTTTGAAGAAATTTATCTTTAATTTTCGCTCGCCATTCTACCACATTGGTTACATCTACTTCAATAAAAGATTGCGCATGTGCCGCAGAATGAACAGAATCTAGCATATGATTGGCTATCAGTTTGCCCATACGACTCAATTCTATAACCTCATCTCCTCCTGAAACAGCAATTGGTTTTGCAGTTTGTACCGGTTTTTGAATTGATTTTTGAATTGGAATTGAAGTTTTTACTTTTTCGATAGAAATTATTTTATCCTGTTTTGGAACAATCTTTCCATTTTCAATATAAGCAAGAATATCTTTTTTAGTAACTCTGTCTTCTTTGCCAGTACCACTAATGGTTTCCAATTCCTCCATTGAAATTCCTTCCTTCTCGGCAATATTCCGAACTAAAGGTGAGTAAAATTTACCCGAACTATCTGTTTTATCAATAGAAACAGTTGATTTTTCTATAACTTCATCAACAGATTTTTCTAATTTCTCAACAGCAACTTCTTCCTCCACAACTGGTTCAGCAATTGGTTGTTCATAACTATCACCGGAAATTTCAATTACCGCAATGGTTTCACCAACTTTTACTACAGCATCTACCTCAAATCGTTTTTCTATTAAAACCCCTTCAACTTCACTTGGCACTTCAGAATCTACTTTGTCAGTTGCAATTTCTACAACAGAATCATCCAATTCAATAGTATCTCCAACTTCTTTAAGCCATGAAGTAATTGTTGCTTCTGCAACACTCTCACCCATTTTTGGAAGTTTCAATTCAAATTTTGCCATTAATTGATCTTTTGGTTAGCGCAAATTTACAAAAAGTATTGCTTTTAAAAGTTCATTCATTCAAAAACTCAATACTTAAAATGTATTATTATCAGATTTATAGCGATATAAATAAATTATTTTTAAAATAACAAGAATAAACCATGTAATATTACGAATACCACAACTAAATTGTAGTCGAAAATATTCTGGTATCTGGTTTGTTTTCTTGTAATCTAATATCGAATGCCATACAAACATTACGCACAAACATGCGCCCTTCTTCCTTTACAATAAGTTTATTCCCTTCAACATACACCAAGTTATCTTTTTTAATTTCTTGAAGTTGATTCAAAATATGTTCTTTTTGAGAAACTGACAAACCATCATTCCATTCCGTTTCTAAATTACACATTAAGTCTAAAATATGCTTTCTGATGACTAAATCTTTGTCTGTCAATAAATGACCTCTAAAAATCGGTATTTCACCTTGATTTACACGATCTTGATAATCTTCAACACTTTTTTCATTCTGAGCAAACGCATACCAAGAATCACTAATTGAAGACATTCCGAGTCCAATCATTAATCGGGTTTTACCTGCAGTATACCCCATAAAATTACGATGTAATTTCTTTTCTTCTAAAGCAATATTTAAAGAATCTGTAGGTAATGCAAAATGATCCATCCCAATTTCAATATAGCCATTATCAAAAAATAATTGTTTTCCTAATTCATAGAGATGACGTTTTTCTTCATCTTTCGGCAAATCATTATCATCAAAACCTCGTTGACCTACACCTTTAATCCAAGGTACATGCGCATAACTGTAATAAGCAATTCTATCTGGTTTTAATGCAATTGTTTTTTTGATGGTATCTCTTATACTTTCTTCAGTTTGAAAAGGAAGACCGAATATTAAATCATGACTTATCGAGGTATAACCAATTTCTCTAGACCAATCATTAACAAGTTTCACTTGTTCAAAACTCTGAACTCTGTGAATTGCTTTTTGAACTGTAGCGTCATAATCTTGAATTCCAAAACTATTTCTTCGAGATCCTAAATCATATAAAGTTTGCAGTTGTTCTTTGGATGTATGGTTTGGGTGCCCCTCATAACTAAATTCAAAATTAGCATGCTTTTCTGCTGATTCAAAAATTCCGTCAATTAATGCTTTTAAATTTTCAGAAGAGAAAAATGTTGGAGTTCCACCACCTAAATGAATTTCTCTAATGATTGGTTTTGAATCAAACAGTTCGCAATACAAAATCCACTCTTTTAATACGGTCTCTAAATAAGGCTCTTCAACTTCATGTCGTTTTGTGATTCGCTTATGACAGGCACAAAACGTACACAAACTCTCGCAAAAAGGCAAATGAATATAGACGCTAACCCCTTCCGAATCATTACTCTCATTAAATGATTTAATGGTCGATTGTTTCCAATCATCAATTGCAATTCCTTCTTTATCCCAAAATGGTACTGTTGGATAACTGGTATATCTTGGTCCTGGAATGTTGTATTTTTGAATTAAATCTGTATTCATAATATTAAAATTCAATTGGCTAACATCTATCAACCAATAACTTTCAACTATTTATATTCTTTCACTGCATCTATAAATGCCTTCGCATTTTCTAAAGGTACATTTGGCAAAATACCATGACCTAAATTCACAATATATTGATCTTTCCCAAAATCATCAATCATTTTCTTTACCATTTCTTTAATGGTTTCTGGAGATGATAATAATCTTGCTGGATCGAAATTCCCTTGTAATGTAATTTTATTCTGAGTCGCTTTTCGTGCAAATTCTGGAGTCACTGTCCAATCTACTCCCAAAGCCGAAGCGTTTGAATTCGCCATATCTTCCAAAGCATACCAACATCCTTTGGCAAAGGAAATTACTGGAGCATCATCTTTTAAGGCTTCAATAATCTGATTGATATACTTCCAAGAAAACTCTTGATAATCAACTGGAGAAAGCATGCCTCCCCAAGAATCAAATATTTGAACCGCATCTACACCTGCATTTACTTTTGCTTTTAAATAAGCAATAGTCGTATCTGTTATTTTTTGTAATAATTGATGTGCTGCCATCGGATTGGTAAAACAAAACTCTTTTGCTTTATCAAAAGTTTTTGACCCTTGCCCTTGTACAACATAACATAAGATTGTCCACGGAGAACCTGCAAAACCAATTAACGGAACCTCATCATTCAACAATTCCTTGGTCGCTTTTATTGCCTGATACACATAATCCAATTCCACATGTACATCTGGAACAACCACAGCATCTACACCCTTTTG
>JAGLDM010000123.1 GCA_023145595.1 Flavobacteriaceae bacterium
AAAATGAACAAAATGAACAAAATGATATGGTACTAACAGAATCGGAAATTAATAATTTTTTACATTTTGATAACATTCTAAGCGTTGATGAAATGTCTGACAAAAATAAAATTACCGCAATGTGTAACAACATTATTGAAGACATTGACATTGACGAAATTTCAGATGTCCCGCCAGAGTGTTCTATTGATATCTTGGAGGCACCTGATCATGGTTTCACGAAGTTTTCTGAAATGCTGTCTACCTATGTGCAGGAAGTCAGAGGAGGGCAGGAAGAAAAAGCCAATCATGCATTAAAAGAGTTTTTAAAAAATAGTGCTGAAAAATTTGCATCCAATAAATCCGATGAAAATGCAGCATATTATTTTAATGAATATGTTCGACGTATGTATCAGCTCGACCAACAACTGCCTCCGGAGATGAAAGATATTGTTAGACATGCCATAGAGAAAATGACAGAAAATTTGGGAAAGCTCAAAGACGATGTCCGAGTCGCCTGTATATCAAGAGCCTTCAATAACCCCACATTTAAAGACGCTCTGGAAAAGGTTTATTCGGACACTGATCAGTCTATTCTCCGTAATTTACAGACACTTTCCGCTTTTAACTTCATGACCAATGAGGTGAATGCGATGGCAAGAGATTTTGGTATTTCTAGATTCTCAGATAATGAGTCAGATAATGAGTCAGATAATGAGGAGTTAAAAGAGCTGTTGGACGAAAGTCTTGAACAACCGATCGCAGGTAGCAATCAGAATAAAAAGGAGCAGGAGAGCACAGAGCCAACAGATAAAAATCCAAATTCACAGTTATCAAAATTGGAGAAGAAACACATAAAATCAATAGATACGGCAAAGGAAGAGTTTGACAAAGCACTTGAGGATGGGCGTAACTTTATAGCGCAGTCAAAAAAGAAGGACGAAGCAATACAAGTAGATCCAAAGAAGGTTACGCCAAAACCAGTTATTCCAAAACAAGTTCCTCCAAAAACTGAAGAAAAGACAGCGCCCATTGCCAGCAAAACACCTGTTGCAAGGGAGAAACCAAAACCTGTTATTTCTGCCGCTCCTGCTAAAACCTACTCTTCCATTGCGGACATCCGCAAACTTGACGGTGACATGGC
>JAGLDM010000124.1 GCA_023145595.1 Flavobacteriaceae bacterium
GAATTATCTAAAAATGAATTAGAAGTAACAAATGAAAGAACGTCTCCATTATTGTAATTTGAAGTTTCACTTTGTCTAATCATTAATTTTAATTTCACAGAATTGGCGAATTTCACCCATTCATCTAAATCTCCAGCATAAAGAAAATCAAAACTTTCTTTAACAGTAGCGTTCGTTGGGTCAATAGCTAATAAAGCATCAATACGTGTCATTAAATCTGCATAGATAACTGTGCTATCATCAAATGCTGGAGAATTAATTCCCTCATCACCGCGTTAGGCTTCCGTATAAGGAATGTCACCCCAAAGATCTGTCATTAATTGCCAAGTAAAAATTTCCATCGCCTCTGCAATATAGTAGTATCCTAAATTATCAGGATCTGCAGATAATGATTTAATTCTTTTTAAATCATTTAATGTACCAGCAGTTAACCCTTGATAAGCATCTTGAAAACTTGTTTCTTGATACTCACAAAGTGTTTTGAATTGAGAAGCAGTATAAGATTGAGTCCAATATTGATTCCAATATCCACCTCCAAATCCTAAGTCCCATCCCATTAGGTTATTCGCTAAGTTAACTTGCGCACTGGGAAGAATAATCTCGGGTGCATCCGTAGTCCCGAGTACGTCTGGATCATGATTTATGTCTAAATACTCGTCACAACTCCCTGCAACAAATATCAACGCAATCAATGTAAATTTTAATATATGTTTTTTCATTATTTTATTTTTTAGAAATTAATATTTAGAGCGAAAGTGAAAGTTTCGTTGGTTGGGTTTGCTCTAAACTCACCAAATTTAGCACCTACGTCATTACCAAATGTAGTAGTTTCTGGATCGATATAAGCATTTTCGACAGGTGTCCATAATAAGAAATTACTTCCTGTAAGTGAAAATCTAATTTTACTAACATTTAATCTTTTAACAATATCATTAGGTAGCTCATAAGCCAAAGTAACATTTCTTAATTTAAGATAAGATTTGTCAATTACAGCGTAACCATCTCCTTCGAAACCACCTTGACTATAAAATGTGTGTAATGCAGTAGGGTCTACTGGAGTCGTGTTTTCAGAATAGGACCCGTCTGCGTTTCGTTTAACCGAATTAGGAATAATAAATGCATTACGGTCATTTAAAATACTTTCTGGTGAACTTCCTGTCCAGTGCATATAATCTTTAGTTCCTGAGTACATATAGCCACCGTCTCTATAGTCGAATGTTGCTGAAAGAGAAATTTGTTTATAAGTAAAGGTGTTTGTTAAACCTGCTCTAAACTTTTCGTTTATATCTTTATCTAATAAAGTTAAGTCAGTTGAAAGTTGTGGGTTACCAGTACCATCAACAACAGTAAATTCTTCTCCATTTATATCAACCTTTTCGGCAACGGCAA
>JAGLDM010000125.1 GCA_023145595.1 Flavobacteriaceae bacterium
AAAAACTAAATGGTTTTATAAAAACTCGTGAGTATTCGTGAAATCCGTGTCTCAATATTTAAGTATGAGTTTTTCTTGTCAAAGATAGGTGTTCCAGTTTTGTAAGTATAAATTTTTGAACTAAATTTACCACGATTAAACAGAACCAAATATTATGAATACGAAAATTGGAAATATCGCTAATTATTCAAGTGCATTAATTCTTTTAGGAATGGGGCTTATATATTTATTCAGAAATAGTTTTATGCCCTATCATAGCGATGCAATTTCTCTTGAGTGGAATGAGGTAGATTCAAGTACTCAATTTTTATTACTAGCACTTATGAAGGCTGTGTCTGGAGGGTTTATAGCGATTGCAATAGTTATTGCATTTCTTCAGAGAAAATTTGCTTCAGCCAAATTAGGATGGATACCTTTACTTATTTTGATTGGGGGGTTAACCGTAAGCCTGGCTTCAATATACGCTACATTGATTGTTAGATTCAATTCGCCTGCAGAACCTCCTACTTCATTAGCAATGATTGGAATATTTTTGCTGATAATTGGATATATATTTAATCGGAAATCACTAAATGAAAATTAAACGCTTTGCCTAATAAAGTGTATGGGGAATTTCCGAAATAGTAGTGATATTAGGTGTTATAGTCCGATAGAACTTCTTCGTGAATTAAACTCTACATCATAGCCGACCAGAGCCATAAATTAAAGCCCAATGCTCAAATTCAAGAAATTCATAGCAAAAACGATTGACATCGATGAAAATGAATGGTCTGAACTAAAAGGGGTTTTAAAGAAAGTGACCTTTAAAAAAGGAGATATAATCAGCAGAGAAGGAGATGTCTTTAAATATATCTTATTTGTAAATTCTGGAATTGTAAGGTCATATTTAATTGATCAGAAAGGCAGAGATTTTACGTGGTATATTCATTATAATGGAGACTGCGCTACAATAAAAAATTTATTTGTACTTGATTATGTCAGTTTTATAAATCAAGAACCCGGCAAATTATTTTTTGAGGTTATAGAAAGTGCCGAACTGATAAGGATTAGTTATAATTCATTAGAAAGCCTATACAACTCATCAGAAAAATGGCGAAAATTAGGAAAAATATTAGTAGATGCTGGTTATTACTTTACACATCATAGAGCTTTATCCTTGCTTACCGAAACGGCAGAGGTTAGATATAAAAGGCTGCTAGAAGAAAATCCAACCTTATTACAACAAGTTCCTCAATATTATATCGCTTCTTATTTAGGAATTACACCACAATCGTTAAGTCGAATTAGAAAAAAAATCAGGGAATAGTTATTTATTACCAAATGTGAATGCTTTGTTTTTTTTAGTATCGCATATTTGCGGTATTATTAAATATAAAACAATTTAAACGGGTAAAAAAATAGCAAATGTATTATTTGTATGGTTAATTTGCGATATTCGCAACATTTTTAGGTTTTCTTTTAGGTTTTTAAGTCAAATCACGGAATAATGTTACGGTTAAAGTAATTAATATTTAATCAGAGAAAGGAACAATATACATCGGTTTATATCATAAAAATGAAGACTTCCCAAATCATTTAGCAAAA
>JAGLDM010000126.1 GCA_023145595.1 Flavobacteriaceae bacterium
TCTTTTAAGTTGGTTATTTCAAAAGCCACTGTGTCTAGGGTGTTACCTATATAATTTGGGCGTTCTTTATAAATAATTGAATCAGTGAAATCTTCAGTTACTTCGTATAACATAATTGAAATATTCTCACTTGGTTTTTCCTCAAAAGCGTCAGTAACGGTTCCTCTAACTTTTAATGAATCTATATAGTCTCCAGTTGAAAACACATATTTAAAACTTCTTAAAATATTTCCTTCATTATTGTCTTCTACGCTATTACCAAAATTAAAGGTATATGTTGTATTCTTTTTTAATGTGTCAGTTATTTTAATATTGATGGTTTTACTTGCTGTTCCTATGGGTGTAATCTCTGGTTGGTGTTTCATTGGTGGTGAAATCACCAATTGCTGATTCAATTCTTTTAGTTTGATATATTCACTAAAATTCAAACGAATTTTTTCAGCATCAAAGTTAATAGACTCGTGAGCAGGTTCGGAAATAATAAAAACAGGTGCGGTGATGTCTTTTTCACCTCCCATTAGACTTCCTCTTTTTGCACAACTTTGAAGTACGAATAATCCAATTAAAATATAAAAAAAGCGAAATTTCATCTTGATATAATCAGAATTTATATAAATGCAAAGAAACAATTTTTTTCAGGACGATAAAGTATCTTCGGTTAATACTTCTAATTTTAAGAGTGCTTTCCATATTTTTGATAAAATAAAAAATTCATTATTCGGTATATGCTAATACAGCCACGCTAATTTTAACATTTTCAGAGAGCAAAAGTTGTTGGGTACAAACCTCTAGAGTGGCCCCTGTAGTAACTACATCATCAATTAAAAGAATATGTTTTCCTTTAAAAACGGATTTGTTTTTCACCACAAAAGATGATTTTACGTTTTTCCAACGGTCTATTCTGCCTTTGTGGGTTTGTGTTTCTGTTGTTCCTTTTTTGACTAATTCATGTTCTATAAATGGAATTTCCAGAATTTCAGAAAGTGCCTTTCCAAATGTTGTTAATTGGTTATAGCCTCTTTTTTTATATTTTTTTGGGTGGACAGGGATAGGAACAATACAATCAAGTTGTTTAAACCGGATGTTGTTTTTTAAGTCGTTAGCGAGCCAATAGCCCAATAGGGTTCCTATTTCTTGATGTCCTTTATATTTTAATTGATGAATTAGTTGTTGAACTTTTCCTTTTTTATGAAAGAAAAACAGCGAAGTTGCAGCTGCTATTTGCACCCTTCCTCTGAACATGTTCTCTATTAAGTTGTTTGGGGTGTTGGTAAAATTTGTTTCAGGTAAATCGTGTCTGCAATTTAAACAAATGCAGCTTTGGTTGTTGGATAGAATATCTTTACAAGAAAGACAAACGTTTGGGAAAAATAAATGGAAAATATCTTTTAAAAATCGCATATCAAAAAAAACGGAATGTTGTTAAAGATAGGGTTTTTATCAGGGTAAACTCACGCTTTTTTAATTAAATTATTCACAATAGACAACTGATTAATAGTCTATTAAGCTGTTTCTTGTTCGTATAGTGTGCTGATAACTAGTAATTTAACTCAACGAATAATTAAAATAAGTTAATCAGTATTTTTAATCAATTAGAAGGCCCTAGAAGCATATTAACATCCTCCTTATAGGGATAATTCCAGTGATTTGTGGTGCTGAGACATGGAAACAAATGGATGGGTTTGCAAAATCAAATGAAGAAAATCGAAGAAATTTAAAACGAAAAGATGAACAGACAGAGTTTAAATTACATGCCCGTTTAGTCCTAAAATACGGCTGCAGGTTAAAATTAAATTTACGCTGTCATTTTTAGACATATACTTGTTGTTTAGTGTATACATATTTCAGGACAGGTCAGTCTAAAAACCATCCTTAAATATTTTGATAAAAAAACCCACTTAATTTCTTAAGTGGGAAAATTGCTATGAAAAAGAAGTAGGCTTTAACACCTACAGCCACAAAGATACTACCCCTTTTTCTATAAACAATACATCGTATAAAATTTTAACATTTAATTACACCTTTTTTTATTCATTCCCCTATTTACAACTCAAATACATCAACAAAATTCCATTATAATCAATAACGGAAGGAAAAACCTCATGGAGAACTGGAATAAAATTATGTTTTCCATGTTCTAGGTATCAAAAAAACTAGAGTCGTTTATTCTCACACATAAAAAAGCGTTGTAAAAAAATTACAACGCTTTAAAATACTTTATGAATGAATTTGGCAACTACAAACCAAATCTATATTGCAAACCTGTCATTAAGAATGTTTGACCAGACGAGTACCCTAACTCTCCTCTAACCATCCAATGTTTATCA
>JAGLDM010000127.1 GCA_023145595.1 Flavobacteriaceae bacterium
CGGTAAAAGGAATTGGTTGGTATATTGAAGAGTATGGTTTTGCACAGGTATCCTATAACCTCACAAATATTAACATCACATCCGTTCATAAGGTTTTTGATGAAACTGTGAAAGCGGCTACTACAAGAGGTGTTAAGGTAACTTGCTCTGAATTAATTGGATTGATTCCGTTACAATCAATGCTAGATGCAGCTGATTTCTATTTGGAAAAACAACAAGATTCCAAAGATATTTCAGAATCAGAGAAAGTGAAAATTGCCGTAAAATATTTAGGCTTGGATCAACTAAAATCGTTCAATCCAAAGAAAAAAATTATAGAATATACACTACAAGAAAATTCTTAAAAACGCTTGATGTTTTTATTCTTTCTATGAGTTTTCCATATTTGAAAAACCATATATTTCATATTCTCGTTTTCCTAATAGATTTAAATTAGGATCGTTGATGATGAGTATATTCATACTATGAAATTACACTTATTTTAAGGAAACTAAACAGTCTCCTTCTTTCTATAATTCTATATAAACAGTTGTTTTTTATAAAGAAATCATTAGTCCAATACCAAAATTAGCCGCTGTACCTCCACCTATTTTAATTGCTGAATAGAATGCCTGGAACATGATTAGCTCACTTGCTTTAAAACCAACCATTGGTCTGTAATAAAAACCGCTCTTCATTTTGGAAGAACTTATATCGGTAGACTTTATATCAATTCCATATCCTAAATCTACACCAAATGCAATCTTCTCCGAAGAATCAAAACGAGCAGCTATCGCTACAGGTAAGTATGAAATGTTAGAATGCTCTGCAGAATAGACTAGGTAAGACACAGACGGTCCCATTTGTAAAGCGTCAGTAACTTTAAATAAATAATTGGCTTCAAATCCATAAGCCATATTAAAACCTTTAGCGTCACCCGTTGGAACACCTATGTTGGCGCCTAAATTAAACCCTTCTTGAGCACTCGCTGTAAAACCTAATGCAATCATAACAATACTTAATAATACTTTCTTCATGATAGTTGTTGTTTGTTTTTAATATATAGTCACAAATATATTTATTTTTTTGACATAATTAAAAAAAACTCTTAAAATATACAGGGGGAAACTCATACTTAAATATTGAGACGCAGATTTTACGAATGCTCACGAACTTTAAATGAACGAAGTTCATTTATTGATGTAATTAGTGAAATTCGTGTCAGGGTTTACTTCTTTTAAAGAGTATGAGTTTGCCTTGTGTTTTTTACTTGCCCCAACTTGATACTTTGTAGCAAGGTTCCTTTGCTCCTAATAATTAGGAGTTTTGAGGTGTGGGTGTTTCTACAAAAATACTGCTTGAAAATCGTAAAAACTTAGCGAATTGTCGTGCTGGTGAATACGAAGGTTTGAAATATGAATTTTTAAAAAAGGATTAGACCAACTAAAACCCTTCAATCCGAAAGAAAAATCATAGAATATGCGCTACAAGAAAATTCTTAAAATTATTTGTTTCTTAATTTAGCATTCCTAAGACGAATGAATCAAAATTAGATTAGAATTACAAAAAACTCTTAATAGCCAAATCATACCCTTTCAGACCAAATCCAACGATAATCCCACTAGCATTTGGTGCTAAATATGAATGTTGCCTAAATTCTTCTCTAGCATGCACATTAGAAATATGAACTTCTATCACCGGAGTTTCAATTCCTTTTATAGCATCTCCAATTCCGACTGATGTATGTGTATAAGCACCTGCGTTTAATATGATTCCGTCTGAATTAAATCCAAATTCATGTAGTTTATCTATCAACTCACCTTCAATATTTGATTGAAAATAAGTTAATTTGATTGCTGGGAATTTTTCTTGCAATTCTTTAAAGTAATCTTCAAAAGTTGCAGAGCCATATATTTCTGGTTCTCTTTTTCCTAATAGGTTTAAATTGGGGCCATTGATGATG
>JAGLDM010000128.1 GCA_023145595.1 Flavobacteriaceae bacterium
ATTTCTATAGGGCCTAAAAATGAGTTGTAAGCGGCTGTTGCTCCAGCAGAAGCTAAGACGCTTGGTTCTATTCCATCATGCCAATTTCCTTTTGGTGCAAAAGCAGTTTTTATATAAGAGTTAAAAGCATCAAACCCCACCGACGCCAGACTAAAGTGTGGTATTAAATACATGTTTTTAAATGGGCTGTATTGTAATTCAATGTCTAATTTCATATAATGAGAAGTGCTTAATTCACCCTCGTTGAGTCCTTTAAAGTCATAGAAGTGCTTTTGAGGTCTTTGAATATTACCTCCAAGAATAAACACTGAGGTGACTCCTGTTTCCAAAAAAGGAAGATCATTATTTTCTAGTTTATCCGCAAAAATAAACCCTGTATCTAATCCAAAAACCCCAGTAATTTTTTTGTTAAAGGAACTTCTTTTTTCAAAATTTAATTCAAACTTGTTAAAGTTATTTGTTTTTCCTTTTGCATTCAATTCGGGGAATTCATAGAATGAAATATCTATATTGTGCGATAAAGATCGGCTAAATTCGGAGTGGATGTAAGTGCCAGAAGTTGCAAAAAATGGATGATTCATAGTGTTCAAATCAAATAAAACTTTCATCTGAATTACATTGGATTTGTAATATATAAGGTCGTATATATTATTGTTAATTGTTGGATCCACTTTGGGTTGTAAATGAGAATAATCATAATTAAGTCCAAGACCGACAAAACTCCTAAGAGAGTTTAAATTTTTATTAAAATTTATGTCATAATTTAAATATTGATGCTTTAAATCATCACCTATTTTTCCTGAAATATATTGTTGCTGTTCAAGCTTTTCTCCAAATAATTCTGAACTATACCACCAACTTTTATGTCTCCCAAAATTCTTTTGATATTGAACTCTAAACTTTGGTTGTTCTGCTAGGTCAAGGGTGGTGATAAAACGAGATGCATTTCCAATAATATTTCTGCCGGTATAATTTACTATTAAGCCAAAACCTTGAGAATTATCATAGTGCAATGCAGATTTAACCTGATGTCTAGATTTTTCGAACCCTTGAATTTTCACGCCAAATTTAGCCCCGTTTTCTTTAAAGGGGTGGTAC
>JAGLDM010000129.1 GCA_023145595.1 Flavobacteriaceae bacterium
AGCGACGAGAAATTTTATTTTCAATAGTGCAATTTACAAGTAAAAAGGGAACATTGGGGGTTTGAACAAGTCATGGTTATTGCGAAGGAGGAATGACTGAAGCAATGGATTAATTACAAGTGTAAGTAGGTTGGACACTATCTCGTAAAGTTTTTAGAAGATTATCGCATCGGTAATTTCTTCTTCAACTCTTCAATAATATTATAAGTTGCTGGGCAAATTTCAATATTCTTCAACGTTAAATCAGTAATCTGAATAAACTTTTTACGATTTGTATGCGGATACTCTTTGCAAGCCTTCGGGCGTACATCATAGATAAAACAAGAATTATCGGTGTCTAAAAACACACAAGGCACTTCTTGCATTACATAATAATCATCTCCATCTCGTTCTAAATATTGTTCAACGAATTTAACTTCTTTAATGCGTAAATGTTTTGCAATACGCTGAATATCTTTCTCTGTTACAATCGGACTTGAAGTTTTACAACAATTCCCACATTCCAAACAATCCGTTTTTCGAAATTCTTTTTCATGTAAATCTTGCATCAACGGATCCAATCTTTTTTGCTGACGCTTTTTTAATTTTTGAAAATACTTTTTTGTTTCTACAAAAGTTTCTTTTGCTAATATTTTTAATTCTTCTGGTGTTGGTTCTAACATAGTTACAAAATTACAGTTTTTATTGAACTTGTCATTCCTGCGAAGGCAGGAATCCAAAACTTAATTTATATAGATTCCCGTTTTCACGGGAATGACATCAAAATTAATTCCAACTAAACTCAAGAGATTGCTTCGTCTCATTTGAATTCTCACCAAAAGATAAAAGTTTTAGAAATGCCTCGCAATGACGCTTTTTAATCTTAAATTTGCATTTCAATTTTTCAGTAAAAATGAATATTCAAAACACTATTGCAAACGCTGTAAAGGAAGCGTTCAAATCTATTTATAATACGGAGATTACTTCGGTAGAATTCCAAGCAACTCGCAAAGATTTTGAAGGGGATATTACCATTGTCGTATTTGCTTTTTTACGTTTTGTAAAAGGGAATCCAGTAGAAATTGGAACCAAAATTGGGGAGTATTTAAAAGAAAATGTTCAAGAAATTTCCGATTTTAATGTAGTCAAAGGGTTTTTAAACCTAGTAATTTCTGATGATACATTTTTGAAGGACTTCAATGACTTATACACTTCAGATGAATTTGGAATTGTAAGTCCGAATCCATCTGAAAAATCAGTAATGGTGGAATATTCGTCTCCAAACACAAACAAACCATTGCATTTAGGACATATCAGAAATAATCTATTAGGATATTCTGTTGCTGAAATTATTGCTGCATCAGGAAAAAAAGTATACAAAACTCAGATAATCAACGATCGCGGAATTCATATTTGTAAAAGTATGTTGGCTTGGAAACTTTTCGGAAATAACGAAACTCCTGAAAGCACTGGACTAAAAGGTGATAAATTGGTTGGGAATTATTATGTGAAATTTGACCAAGAATACAAAAAGGAAATCGCTGAGTTAAAGGCAAACGGTTCTTCGGAAGAAGATGCTAAAAAACAGGCGCCGCTTTTACTCCAAGCACAAAAAATGTTGATTCAATGGGAAGCAGGAAATAAAGAAGTTGTTGACCTCTGGAAAAAAATGAATCAGTGGGTATATGACGGATTCGAAATTACCTATAAAGAATTGGGAGTTGACTTTGATAAAAACTATTACGAGAGTAACACCTATTTATTAGGGAAAGATGTGGTTGCCAAAGGATTGGAATCTGGTGTGTTTTACCGAAAGGAAGATAGTTCTGTTTGGATTGACTTAACGGAAGAAGGTCTTGATGAAAAAATTGTGTTGCGTTCAGACGGAACAGCAGTTTATATGACTCAGGATATCGGTACTGCCATAGAACGATTTAAAGATTACGATTTAGATGCGCTTACTTATACCGTTGGAAATGAGCAGGATTATCATTTTAAAGTCCTGTTTTTAATTCTAAAAAAATTAGGGTATGAATGGGCAGATAATCTCTTTCACTTATCATACGGAATGGTAGATTTACCTTCAGGGAAAATGAAATCAAGAGAAGGAACCGTGGTAGATGCCGATGATTTAATGGTAGAAATGGTAAATACTGCTCGTGATATTTCTGAAGAATTAGGGAAATTAGAAGGCTATTCAAACGAAGAAAAGGAACGTTTGTATAAAATTATTGGTTTGGGCGCTTTAAAATATTACATTTTAAAAGTTGACCCTAAAAAACGAATTTTATTCGATCCCAAAGAATCCATTGACTTTAACGGAAATACCGGACCATTTATTCAATATACCTATGCGCGGATTCAGTCTATTTTGCGTAAATCAAATTTTGAGTATAACACCGAAAGTACCAAAGAAATATCTCTTCATCCAAAGGAAAAAGAAGTAATTAAATCACTGCAACAATTCCCAGAGGTGATTCAAAATGCGGCTAAAAATCACAGTCCAGCTTTAATTGCAAATTACACCTATGAATTGGTAAAAGCTTACAATTCATTTTATCAAAGTGTGCCTATCTTGGGAAGCCAAAATATAGATGAAAAAATAATGAGAACCCGACTTTCTAAAAAAGTTGCAGACACAATAAAATCAGCATTTAATTTATTGGGAATTGCGGTTCCTGAGCGGATGTAGTTTAATCGAAAACCCTTCCGCCTCTAGCGGATTCGAGGTGGTTTACTAAATAAACAATGTCATTCCTGCGAAGGCAGGAATCTATTTTAAACCATTGCGCTTCATATATAAAGATTTCTGCCATTACAGGGATGACAGCGAAATCAAAATGTATCGAGAAGTAATAGAAAAGTTCTCGATGCTATTTTCTCCTTTGGTCAAAAATCACTCGAACTGACGTTGAAATATCAGATGGAGAAATCAATTTTATTCACTAAATTTGCACTCGTTAAAACAACAATA
>JAGLDM010000013.1 GCA_023145595.1 Flavobacteriaceae bacterium
ATGACAGGCATAGAACAGACCCAAGAGGAGGAGATCAAAGGTATAAAAGGGATGAAGATGATAGGTCTAGAGACGACAGGTCTAGGGGTCGCTCAAAAGAACAAAATAAAGGGAATGACAGGCATAGAACAGACCCAAGAGGAGGAGATCAAAGGTATGATAAGGATGGAGGTGACTCAAGAGAACGAAATCAAGGGGGAAACAGGAACCAAAAAAGAAATAGGAATAATAAAGATGATAATCCAAAGAGGGATTTTGTGCCAGGTGGTAGAGACTATAATGGCGAGGACTGGGATGAATTTGATCCACCGATAACTAAGAAAGTGAAAGGAAATGATTATTCTGATAATAAATATGAATTGGTGCCTACTCAAAATGCATTAGGTTTTGCCAGTGGAGGTGGGGGGCGCACAAATGCAGAAACTCCGGTTGAAAAGCTTTAAAAATGATTAAGTTTAAATTTGATCTAGAGTAGTGCTTTAAAAATTTACACTTCCGAAGTTTATTTGGAGGTGTAAATTTAAAATATTTTAATTTACACCCATTTCAAACACATATATTAATTACCTCATGTTTTGCCCTTGCAGTGTTGTACGATCAACTGCCAGACAAAGTGTTTTAAGTAGCATGGATATAAAATAAGCTGCTTATTTTCATAATTTTTAGGGTTTTTATTCACGCAGTATTACGAGAAGCGACGGTGATGATTACTACGAAAGAGCTCAAATTACATTGCCAAACATGACGAAGTCACAAATTACCCAAAGGATGCCGCTCTAGATTTAGGTATTTTTATAACTTAATAAATATGACAATTTTCTTTACAGGTTAACTTTGGATTTGCTCACTTGTTTCATATTGGGCGCTCTTAAATCCGAACACGACATGGGCATTATTTTCTATAGTCAGGAAATATTATATTTTTCCATAGAATTCATGTCGCCATTAATGTAGAAAAAAAGATAGATTGTTGTATGTCATCAGAATTAAAATTATAACATTGCCATATAGAATATTAACTCAACGTATTAATAAACAGCATAAATCATTTAAAATAAAAAAACACTGATTTCCTTTTTTTTTATTAAAGCAAACTACAATTAACTATAAGAAAAGTTTTTACATGTAATTGTGTCTATAAAATAATTTGTTTACAAGATGATTTATCGACTAATTTTAATTTATTAAATTTCAGAGAGTGACAAATGAAAAATTACATATCAAAATTAATTACCTTAATGATTGGTGCATTTGGATTACTCCTGATGCTAAGCGGGTGTGTAACTGATAAACAGGAATTTAGTGATAATCAATTACGTACTACTAATGATGAACCATTTCGAAGCTATTCCGTTAATGATGAAGTTTTTGAAAGTTCTGGCTCTATAAGTAGGTCAAGTGGAGACGCTCAAGGATATACTGACTCGGATGGTAATGTAGGAGTCGGGACTCAAGGAAATACTGCCGGGCTGGGTAATGTCAATGATGGGACTTATGGAATTACGGGTAAGGCGGATAATGTGACAGGCGAATTAGGCAGTAGCGCTGAAGGAAGTCAAGGTGCTGGTTTTAGCACAACTTCAAAAATTGTTACTGGGATTGGTGCGGTTTCCTCGATTGGCACAGTTGGCGCACTTTTCTCCAAGGGAGACGATGCTGCTGATGCTAACGCAGATGTTGGCTTTGCGAGAAGCATAACAGAGCGATTTCCACCATCAGCTGATGCTAGCGCAGATGTTGGCTTTGCGAGAAGCATAACAGAGCGATTTCCACCATCAGCTGATGCTAGCGCAGATGTGGGCTCTGCGAGAAGCATAACAGAGCGATTTCCACCATCAGCTGATGCTAGCGCAGATGTTGGCTTTGTACCAGAGCCACCAACAGATCCAGAGCCACCAACAAATCCAACTAAGGATCCTGTACCAACTTCCAAAGTACCAGATAATCCAGTTAATCCAGTCAATCCGGTTAGTAATGTGCCAAGTAGTGGAGGATTAACAACAGCACAAGAGGTTGGGATTATTGCAGGCTCTACGGTTGGCGGGGCGGCGGTTCTCGGAGTTGGAGGGGCAGCGATAGCAGGGGTTGTACATCATAGAGCAAAATCAAAAGAAAATGCATTAGCACAAATTCCCGATGATCCGTATTCAACTGTTGATGAAAATACTCGAAATGATGGACTATCTAAGAAAGATGAGAAAAAAAGAGGCAAAAGATATGAGAAAAAATATCAACGTAATATAAAAGACAGAGAAAGTAGAGCTGAAAATAATCGAATTGGTCCACGAACAAAGAAAGAAGATGAAGCAAGAACCAGACAAGAAGATAAAGATACAAAAAAAAGAGACTCACAAGATGAGAAAAAATATCAACGTAATATAAAAGACAGAGAAAGTAGAGATCAAAATAATCGAATTGGTCCACTAACAAAGAAAGAAGATGAAGTAAGAACCAGACAACAAGATAAAGATACAAAAAAAAGAGACTCACAAGATGAGAAAAAATATCAACGTAATAAAAAAGACAGAAAAAGTAGAGATATAAACGCAACAAATAGTAAAGATGTA
>JAGLDM010000130.1 GCA_023145595.1 Flavobacteriaceae bacterium
AAGTTAAGTCTTTTTTCTAGGGAACAACTAAAATAGGGTGTTTTTTGATCGCCAACGGGTTATAAATATTTGAAGCATATCTTATGGAATTCTCCTTCTATAAGCCTAAATAATATAAGATTGTAGTAGTCGATAACGCAGGATTCCATTCAGTAAAAAAAAATATAGATGTGCCTGATAATATTTATTGAGAATACCGCCTTACAATCCAGAATTAAATACTTGTGAATACATAACTGCCAAGATTATTTTAAAAGACAACACTACGAACTTATCTGATTTAAAAACTAGCGTTTATCTTATAGAAATCAAATTCGGATAAAGAAAACTCCAATAAAAAAATAGCAGAAATATAGTATTCAGGATAATTATAAATATTAAGCACCCAATTATTAAATTAATTGGGTACTTTTATTCTTACTAAAAACATAAGTTTATGTCTTCTAAAACTCAAAAAAAACTTAATGAGCTTTCTGCTACTGCAATTTGCGGTAATGATATTAGTTCATCTGTATTATACGTTTCGGCTTTGGCTATTGCATTTGCAGGTCAATATGCGTGGATTACATTGCTAATTGTTTCACTTGTTTTGTTTTTATTTAGAAAAATTTATGGCGAAGTTGTTGGCGCCTTACCTCTAAACGGAGGTGCCTATAATGCCTTGTTAAACACCACAAGTAAATCAACTGCATCTTTTGCAGCAACACTTACCATACTTTCATACATGGCAACGGCGGTGATTTCTGCCAATGAAGCCATCCATTATTTACACCATTTAATTCCAACTATGCCTGTCATTATTGCAACCATTGCTCTCTTAGCTATTTTTGCCGTATTGGTTATTGGTGGTATTTCAGAATCAGCAAAAGTAGCCGTTGGAATATTTATTTTTCACCTGAGTTCTTTAGTCGTTTTAAGCGGGTTCATCTCCTACTATTTAATTAATAACGGCGTCGGAACTTTTTTTGACAATTGGCATTTACCTTTGGATGGAGGAAGTATTACCAAAGCAATTTTCTTAGGATTTGCAGCTTCTATGCTAGGTGTTTCAGGTTTCGAAAGTTCTGCCAACTTTGTTGAAGAGCAACAAAAAGGGGTTTTTCCAAAAACCTTGAAAAACATGTGGGTAATTGTGAGTGTTATCAATCCGTTGATGGCAATTTTTGCTTTGGCACTATTTGCACTTCCTATGTTGCAAAGTCCCGATTTTCAAAACACATTACTCGTTGAAATGGGAAATCTTGTAGGAGGTAAATGGGTAGCATATTTAATTGCTGTTGATGCATTTTTAGTTTTGAGCGGTGCAGTATTAACAAGTTTTATTGGTGTAAACGGATTGCTAGAACGTATGACGTTAGACCGAATTCTCCCTCAATTTTTTCTAAAAAGAAATAAAAGAGGAAGTTCTTATAGAATCATATTACTATTCTTTTTATTATCCGTTTCTGTACTACTTATCACTAATGGAAATGTAAAATTATTAGCTGGAGTTTACACTATATCATTTTTATCAGTTATGGCATTATTTGGTATTGGTAATATATTATTAAAAGTAAAACGAAAGAATTTGCCACGATCAGAAAAAGCATCATGGGCTGCTGTAATTGTTGCAATTATAGCCGTTGTGATTGCTTTGCTAGGGAATATGACAATGCCTACAAAAGATGGTATGCCTAGTAATTTAAATGTGTTTTTGGGGTATTTTATTCCGTCAATTTCTTTTGTTTTAATCATGTTGAACAGAACTGTTTTACTAGAATTACTTTTAAATATTATTGATGCTATTTTTGAACCTATTAGAAAATTTGTTAAGAAAACAGATCGTAAAATTTTACAAAAAATTGATAAAATAAACAATCAAGAATTTGTGTTTTTTACCAAAGGTGACAATATTGCTACCTTAAATAAGGTAATGCTTTACATCGTAAGAAATGAACATACACGTAAATTAAAAATTGTAATCGTTTTAAAAGATGGAGAGAAAATTCGACCAAATTTAGCACAAGAAATAGATTTTTTAGATAGAGAATATCCAGATATAAAAATAGATTTTATCATTGAAAAAGGGGAATTCTCTGCAAAAACAATCAAGAAATTATCTGTAAAATGGAATATCCCAATTAACTTTATGTTTATCGGGTCACCAAGCTCAAAAGCTGCTTTTAAGGTAGAAGATTTAGGCGGGGTACGATTGATTATTTGATTTCAACAAAGTCATCAATACAGGTTAATAACTCAAGTTTCGCACCGGAATAATTTTAAGTATATCCAGGTGAGTAAATATTGAACCATTGTAATTGTTATTTGCGCAATTTGAACGTCAAAATTAGTAGACTGGCATTTACGAAGACCAAACAGATGTCTGATTAAATAAAATTGATAAACAAATATAAAAATTTTCAGCCAACGTGCTTTTTGAGTTAAAAAAGAGGTTTTTAACTCAAAAAGCATTAGCGAAGAAAGTAGATGATTAAGCTTAAGGACTTATATAGTTATTGATTTGTTAAATCCTTTCTTCAATCCACTTTCTGAAATCATAGAAATTCTGAGGAGCAACTCCATGACCTACCATATATTCTTGATAAGAATTTTTAATAGCTAATTTATTCAAAAATGGAGCTGCATTTTGAGCCCATTCCACCGGAATTACTTGATCGACATTTCCGTGTGAAATAAAGAAATCGAGATTGTTATAGTTATTAATCGCAACTGATTTTGAAATTAAATCTTGATTGATATATCCGCTTAGTGCAATTACATGCTGAACTTTTTCGGGATTATTTAAGGCAACGGCATAACTTAATATGGTGCCCTGACTAAAACCAAGTAAGAAAATATTATTTTGGTCAATTTCGAAGTTTGTTTTTACTTCTTCAATAAACTGATTGATTTTTCCGATTGCAGTTTTTGCCTCATCGGTATCAGAAAATTTCCCATCATTCATGTCAAAATGAATGGTGTACCAAGAATAGGAGCCAGGTCCTAAGGTCATAGGAGCGCGAACGCTTATGATTAATAACTCATCGGGTAATTCTGAAGCAAAAGAAAATAAATCTTGTTCGTTGCTTCCGTAACCGTGAAGTAATATGAGTAGTGGCGGATTTTTAATTGAAATTTTTGGTGGTCGAACGATGTATTCGAGTGATAATTTTATAGACATAACTTTTTTCTAAATAGATTTAAACCAATCTTGAAACATATCTCCAAGAAAAGGAACTGGTTTTGTTTCTCCTTTAATCGCTGATAATATTCCGAAAATAGTACCTGCAAAATAACTCCAGAATAAAATAGTTGATAAAAGAGGTATTCCGAAATGGGCTGATAGTCCAGCAGCGAAACTTATAAGAGATAAACCAATAGATTGACGGATATGAAAAGAGGTGAGTGAACTGTAGTTTTTATTGTTTAAAATAAAAGCAAGCAATAATCCTGGCCACCAGATATAGCTTAAAATCGCTGCCGTTTTCGGGTTGATGGTCATTACTAGTTGTTTAATATTAATTTGTTGTTTGCAAAGATTCCGTACGCTTCTCCATTCATTTCTTTCCCTAAGAATATTGAATTTTTAGATGTGGAATGTATATTTTTCTCAGTGAAATTATAGGTCGTATTAGGATTAAAAAAAGTAATATTCGCTTTTTCTCCTTCTTGTAATGAAGTGCTTTTTAATCCGAATCTGTTTCTCGGGTTTGTAGTTATAGATTCAATAAGTACGTTTAAATCTAATTTATCTACGAGCGCTCCAAATAAACTTTCCAATCCTATAGTTCCTGACTTTACATTGTTAAATTCCACTTTTTTGTGTTCAATATCTATCGGGTTGTGATCGCTGGTAATAATATCAATGGTTCCGTTTAAAACTCCTTTTAATAAGTCTTTTACATCTTTTGATGTCCGTAAAGGAGGATTAACTTTTACATTGCCATTAAAACCATGTAACTCTTTATCTGTAAGTGTGAGGTGGTGTGCAGAAACGCTACAAGTAACATCCAATCCTTTCTTTTTAGCCTCGGCAATTAATTTTACAGATTTGGAGGTGCTAATGGTTGGAATATGTAATTTTCCTCCTGTATATTCTAAAAGGAATAAATCTCGAGAAATTTGTAATTCCTCCGCTAGTGCCGGAATTCCTTTTAATCCTAGTAATGTGCTATTTTCACCTTCATTTGCTAATCCATCTCTCGCTATCGAGTTGTCTTGTGGGAAATTAAGTACGAGTCCGTCAAAATTTTGAGCATAGAGCAGCACCACTTTCATGAGGTTGGCGTCTTTTATAGGTTTGTTGTAGTCTCCAAATGCAATGGCGCCAGAATTTTTCATATCGAATAATTCTGCCATTTCAATTCCTTCTGCATTTTTTGTCAGATTTCCAATTGGTAACAACTCCACAGCGCTGCTGTTTGCTTTGTTAATCAAAAATTCTACGGCTGCTTTATTATCAATTTTCGGATTTGTATTCGGATTAACGGCAATTGCTGTAAATCCACTTTTGGCTGCTGTTTTTAAACCGTTATCAATAGTTTCGCGTTCCTCGTAGCCTGGCTCTCCTAAGCAAACACTTGTGTCAAACCAGCCAGAAGAAATGTGTAAATTGTCTAAAGAGATTTCTTTTAGCCCTTTTTTGGTTTTTATAGTAGCGGCAATTTTTGAAATAATTCCGTTTTCAATAAGAACATCACGTTTTTTACCATTATGAGGACTGCTTGTATCTACAATTGTTGCAGATTTAATTAATAGGTTCATATTTTAAAGAATTTTAGAACAACGATTTCTATCAACAAAAATAAGACAGCCAAAGCCAAAAACCATCTAAAAACTGATTTGATTTGGTTGAGGTCGTTTAATTCGCTCATCGCTTGTTTTATAGAGTGAGATACGGTTACTTTTTTACTGTCTTTAAATAGTTCAGAAACATCGGTGTAATTTAAAACACTAAGGTCTCTACTGTAGTTGTAGGCAAGGGTTTCAATAGTTGTGCCGCTGTTAGTGAGTTTGTAAAATCCAGGCTTTTTAGGCTCATTAATCGTGGTTATTTTAACCGAATTTTTATAAACTTTCTGAAGTGGAATAAATTCTTCTTGTTGATTTTCTATTTTTAAAATTTCATCTGATCGCAAAGAAATATCAACATTGATGTTGTTGGATTCTCCAATCGTATAATACCATTTCGGTAATTGATGACTTTGTAATCCAATATTGTAGAATACGGGTACAATTAACGGTGAATGTTGGAAATTGCTATTTTCTAATGTTAATGCTGCGCTGAACCAGAAAACACGTCCGTTTTTTGTATTTAATTGGCTTACAAAAGCCTCCTTGTTTTGAAATTGAAGGATGGCAGCGTTATTTGTTAGTTCCGTTTTATAATAGGACTGAACTTTTGGGTATTGAAAATTCGTAACACTTTTCTCAAATACGCCACTTAAGATAGGGTGGTCGTAATTTATGTTAGTTATTGAAAGTTCCTGCTGCTGCAAAGTTGTAATGCTACCCATTCGCAATTCTCGAAATAAATTCTTGTAAGTAATTAAATCAATAGTAGGGGATGGGATTACAATAATACTTCCTCCAGATTTTTGAAAGTCTTTAAGAGCGCTTGTTAAAGTGTTGTCAATTTTTTCAATTTCATTTAATATAATTAAATGCTGATTTTTTATTTCGTTCAAATTGATTCGGCTTTTTTGTTGAAAATCGAATTCGTTTTTGGTGAATATTTTGGCTAAAAAAGAGGTGGTTTTTCCAACAGAAAACACCTTGATTTTTTTTGGTTTTGATAGGTGAAAAAATAGGGAATTATCAAAACTTAATTTTTCATCAATGACACTTATTTTTCCGTTAAAATTTTCTTGATTAGGGATGATGAATTCAACTTCAGAAAGACTATTTTTAGAAAGTGGGGTAGTTGTCTTTCCTATAAGAACAGCATCGTTATATAATGAGACAGAATAGTTTTCTTTAGAAGAATTGGTATTGCTGATTTGTGCTTTTAGCGTGATTTTGTCAAATTCCTTTTTAGCGATGTATAAACTATCAATGAAAATATTTTCAAAAGTGCTAGGTGCTGTATTTATAAGTAAAATCGACGTGTTTACATTTGTAACATTTGCTTTATTTATATTTTTAAAATGTTGAAAATCAGATATTAATATTGCGTGACTTAAAGTGTTGGTATTTGCCTTTATTTCTTGATTTATTCTAAAGAAAATCATTTCAAAACTTTGTTTTTCGGTAGAAGTTTGAAGGTTTAGTAAGGTGTTTTTCAATTCTTTTTGGTCTAAATCACGAAAAACTTGATCGTTGGTTAACAGCGTTATTTCTGAATTAGCACTAAAATTCTCAATGATTTCTTGATAAGATTTATTCAGTATTTCTTGACCTTGATTCTTATAAGTCATGCTCAAAGAATTATCTAAATAAAGAATTGTTTTTGTCTTTTGTAGTTTTTGTTGTTCCGAAAAATAGGGTTGTGAAAACGCTAAAATAATACATGAAAAAACAAGCATTCGGGTTGCCAATATGAGCCACTTTTTTAGTTGTGAACTCTTGCGAGTTTGCTGTACAATTTTCTTTAAAAATTTGACGTTGGTAAAAGGGACTTTTGTAAAGCGTTGTAACTGGAATAAGTGAATAATTATCGGGATGATAAGGAGCAGTAAAGCGTATAAAAATTCTGGATGCTTAAATTGCATTGTTTAATTTGTTTTTCAAAAATAGAAAAAAATAAGGATTTAACTTAAATAATTTTCTAAAATACCTAAAGCGTATTTGCTAGCAATAGCATTTACGAATCTGATAAAATCAATTGAAGCACTATCACTAGCTTTATCTGAGATGATTCTAATTATAGAAAACGGAACTTCATACTCAAAACAGACCTGTGCAACCGCAGCGCCTTCCATTTCAACACAAACTACAGTTGGTAGTTCTTTTTTTAAAGATTCAATTTTAGATTTACACGCTATAAATTGGTCGCCACTAGCAATGTCTCCTAAAATAACTTTAGGGCTGCTGATGTCAAAATTTGATTTTTCGTCTTTATTAATATAAGTATCGTACTGCTCAATAAAATTTGAACTTGCTGCTATTAGTTTTTTTTGATTTTGTGTTGCTACTGATTTTATATTTAAAATTGGAATGTGAAATTTCTGAAAAAAGGGAGAGGCATCTACATCATGTTGGTAAAGGTTCTTTCCTATAACAATGTCTCCTATATTTAGGTGTGTGTCAATACCGCCAGCAACTCCAGTAAAAATAATCTCCGAAGGATTGTAATCATTGATTAATTGAGTAGTAGTGGCTGCAGAAGCAACCTTCCCCCATCTTGAAAAGACGATGACAACATCAGTATTAAAAAGAACGCCAATAAAGTAGGAACGTTGTCCTTTAACA
>JAGLDM010000131.1 GCA_023145595.1 Flavobacteriaceae bacterium
GTCGATCAACATCTACATCAATATCAGGGTGGATAAAACTGTGGTACATGGCAGTATAAAAAGTTCTTTTTTGAACCTTTGTTCCTCCTTTAATTTCAATTTTATTCAATTCTTTATTCCACGCGTCTCTCGCATTATTTTTAACAAGTTCAAAATTCCAATGTGGTATTTCGGCCTCCAAATTTTTACGGGCGCCTTCTACACTTACTCTTGATAAAGCGACTTTTATCATAACCGATGGCTTGTCTTTCAACTCAAACTGAAAAAAGGATTGTAGGTCTTTTGACCCAGACTCTTTTACTTTACCCAGATCTTCACCTTTACTCCGAATTCCATAATTGATAAAAGGCTTAGAAAATTCAGCAACAAAATACACTTTATGTGGGCCGGCCAAACTTCCATGCGCTTCACGAAAGCCCGAAATCTCTGTATTACTTTCAATTTTAACGAATAGACTATCAACTACATCATCATTACCATGTGTAAGATCTAAAATTATGTTGGCCTCCTCTGTTTTTGGGAAAGAGTACTTATGCATACCTACTCGAAGTGTTGCCGTAAGTTCTGCAAGAATTGCATCGTCTTGCAAATGGACTTTATAATATCCCGGTTCGGCAACCTCATCATTATGAGAAAATTTGGATCGATAGCCATCTCGAGAATTTGTAACACCCCCCGAATCGAGTTGAATTTCACCAACGGTTGGCATAAACATTACATCTCCGCCACCGCCTTTTCCTGTTCCGCTAAAATGGGTATGACTAAATCCTAATATAGATGCGTCTGAATAATGATATCCAGAACTGCCGTCCCAAGTATCTACTCGTGTATCCGGACTTAACTGTACCATGCCAAAAGGGAGCGTTGCGCCAGGAAATGTATGTCCATGCCAATCGGTGCCAATTAACGGATTTACATAATCTGCCAATTCATTCTTTGTTGAAGGTGAGTTACAACTGAATAATAGGGTTGTTAAAAATAGAATTGTTACAATGTGTAAATTTGATCTTTTGTTTTTCAT
>JAGLDM010000132.1 GCA_023145595.1 Flavobacteriaceae bacterium
ATCAAACCATAAGAAATTTGATCCAACCCTGCTCCGCCATATTTTGTCGGAATATAAGAACCAAATGCTCCAACCTCAGCCAAACCTCCTAGAATTTGTTTTGGAAATTCTGCTTTTTGAGCAGCATCTTCAATAATAGGCGAGATTTCTCGCTTTACCCAATCTCTAGTAGTAGCTCTCACCAATTTGTGTTCTTCAGAAAGTAAATCGTCTAAATTATAATAATCTGGTGCTTGAAATAAATCTTGATTCATAGGAATTGTTTTAAAGTATTCTCAAATGTACAAGTTACAGAAATAAACTTAACATGAAAATAGTTTCAACATTTAATAAAATGTTGAAAGCCTACAAAGACTCAATATTTATAAAACTAACAGCACTTTTTTTTCTTTCAAATTTCACATTCTAAATTAAATCTTAAAGCCCTATCTTTGCTTTAATGAGATTTACATTTGGTAAGGCAGAAAAGTTAAAAAGCAGGAAACAAATTGAACAATTATTTGTTGAAGGGGCGTCTCTAAAAGAATATCCGTTACGCATACGGTTTTTAAAGATAAGTACTGCTGATGTTCCTCCAAAAATTGCTTTTTCTGTGCCAAAGCGAAATTTTAAACGAGCCGTTGACCGTATTCGAATAAAACGATTATTACGTGAATGTTATCGAGTAAACAAGCATTTGTTTAGTGATAGTTTGAGAGGAGAGTACATCATCATGTTTTTATATACAGACCGAATTGAATGGAAACTTGTAGATTTAGAAAAAAAAATGATTTCATTAATGAAAAAATTAATAAAAAACGAAAGTTAAAATTATATGTCGAACTTTAAAGAGAATGTAATCCTAATTACTGGAGGTGCTGGCTTTATTGGCTCCAATTTTATTCCTTATTTTTTGGAAAACAATCCAAACACCAAAGTCATAAATTTAGATCTATTAACCTATGCAGGTGATTTATGTAACTTAACAGAATGTGAAACTAATGACAATTATGTTTTTGTGAAAGGAGATATTTGTGATCGGGAATTGGTTGAAAAAATATTTAAAAAATACGACATTCGTGGAGTCATTAATTTTGCGGCAGAATCTCATGTAGATAACTCCATTAGCAATCCAGATGCTTTTATAAGAACCAATGTTTTCGGAACTTTTAATTTAATTGATGTCGCCAGAAACTATTGGATGGATGCCCCAAATCAGTATAAAACCGAGTATAAAGACTGTCGCTTTCATCATGTATCTAC
>JAGLDM010000133.1 GCA_023145595.1 Flavobacteriaceae bacterium
ATTACGATAGATTAGGACAACTAGGAGCAAATTACCGTTGGCAAAGATTGGACGGATTTAATAAAAGAACCGTTTTTATGGGAAGTACCGAGGTCACATTTACCTCACAACAGAGTGTTAATGAGATTAGATATACTACTGATGGCTCTGCTCCTATTTTGAACTCAACTTTATACAAATCGCCTTTTGTTATTTCAAAATCTACAACTGTAAAATTGATAGAAATCACTCCTAAATTGAAAACAAGCCAAGTTTATACGGCTAATTATATAAAACTAGAACCACAAGAATCCGTAGATGTTACCGGAAATATAAGCGGCTTAAAATATCAATATTTTGAATTTGAAAAAGAGTTGAATTCAGTAAAAGAACTGAAGGAAATGAACCCTGTTTCTGAAGGAATAACAACAAATTTTGCTTACCCCTTTTCCAATGAAAAGTTGCCAGATAAATTTGGATTAACCTTTAATGGATTTATAGAAGTACCAACCGAAGCAATTTATTACTTTGGTGTATTATCTAATGATGGAAGTCGTTTGTTTGTGGCAGACCAACTTGTTGTTGATAATGATGGAAGGCATGGGGCTTATGAAAAAACAGAAGGGATAGTTTTAAAGCCGGGGTTTCATAAAATAAAACTTGAATATTTTCAAGCCGGTGGTGGTAAAGCATTGCAGGTTTTTATATCTGGTGACGAATTCAAAAAAACTGAAATTACGGCTTCTATGCTATCACATTAATTTAAAGATTAGCATAGAATTATTAACCATGACAACAGAAATTAAAAAATTACCCAAAGAAAGACTTTATTCACTTGACACCTTAAGAGGGTTTGATATGTTTTGGATTGTTGGAGGTGGCGGACTTGTAAAAGCGCTCTCTAAAGCAACAGAATGGGGATGGCTGGAAGGTTTTGCTGAGCAATTCCACCATGTTAAATGGGAAGGCTTACATTTTGAAGACATTATATTCCCTCTTTTTATGTTTATCTCAGGGGTTGCCATACCTTTTGCGCTTACAAGCAGAGTTGAAAAAGGAGTTGAAAAATCCATTCTATTCAAAAAAGTATTCAAAAGGATGCTGCTATTAATACTGTTTGGCTTGATCTATAATGGTGTTTTTAAAGATGGATTTGAAAATGCACGATACCTCAGTGTTTTATCACAAATTGGAATTGGCTACTTTTTTGCTGCTATGATCGTGGTATATACAAAAGCCCTAAAAACTCGAATATTTTGGTTGGTTGGAATTCTAGCAGGAATAACCATTCTGCATTTTTTCGTTCCTGTTCCAGGTTTTGGCGCAGGAGTACTTACGCCAGAAGGAAGTATCAATGCTTGGATAGATCAAACATTTCTTCCAGGTCAATTAATATATGGTACTTATGACCCAGAAGGTATTCTATCCATAGTTTCTGCAATATCCATTACTTTATTTGGTTCATTTGCTGGTGTTATTCTTAGAAACAAATCTAATTCACAACTTAAAAGAACAAAGTATCTTTTGATTTTTGGGTTCGCACTTATTTTGTTTGCATTGATTATAGCACCTGTGTATCCAATTATTAAAAATATGTGGACTGTTTCGTTTAA
>JAGLDM010000134.1 GCA_023145595.1 Flavobacteriaceae bacterium
ATGCTTCAGCAGAATCTTTTAATGCTAAAATAAAAGCCTTTAGGATGCAATTAAGAGGTGTCAGAAATAAAGAGTTCTTTCTTTTTAGACTGTGTAAATTATATGCATAATATTTTCACTCCCCCCGAAAACTGCCTTGATCCGAACTTACTGAAGGGTAATAGGAAGGAGATCAAAACTATTGGTAACTAAGAGTACACACGGTCTGGGTAAAGACTAGCGATAAACCTTATAGCGTTAAGTGTAAACAGTAGTAAATGAGGGTTAATCGTTTCAAAACACCACATTACTCATAGCCAAACCATTGCCTACAAACTGAAAAGATAATCCGCGAATAACTCATTTGTTTTTACGTTTACTATGGCCAGCACATGAAAATATTTTTGATAGTTGCAATATTAATCGTAATATTGCAATAAACTAATATTGTTTGAAAATATTGATCGTATAATCGAAATAAACTGATTAAAATGAAAAAAGAACAAGAATTAAAGAACATAGTAAAAGAACGTTACGCTCGAATTGCAGAACAGGGCGAAACTGAAAATACTTCCTCTTGTTGTGGGGCGACCACACCGTCCAATAAAGTTTACAATATTATGATGGATGACTACTCTGAAACAAATGGCTATGTTGAAGATGCTGATTTAGGCTTAGGTTGTGGTCTTCCTACACAATTCGCCAAAATCAAAAAAGGGGATACCGTAATTGATTTAGGTTCGGGTGCTGGAAACGATTGTTTTGTGGCTAGACACGAAACAGGCGTTGAAGGAAAAGTAATTGGTATAGATTTTACACCTATTATGATTGAGAAAGCTCGAATAAATGCAGAAAATTTGGGTTATAATAATGTAGAGTTTCGAGAGGGGGATATTGATGATATGCCTGTGAGTAGTGATATTGCGGATGTAATTGTCAGTAATTGTGTATTGAACCTTGTTCCTGATAAGAAAAAAGTTGTCAGAGAAATTTACAGGGTATTAAAACCAGGTGGGCACTTCAGTGTTTCGGATATTGTTTTGGTTGGCAAGCTTCCGATTAAATTGAGGGAAGATGCAGAAATGTATGCAGGATGTGTTGCTGGAGCAATTCAGAAATCAGAATACCTGCAATTGATAGAAGATAAAGGCTTTCAAAATATAAAAGTTCAAAAAGAAAAGCCTATTACTATTCCTGATGATATACTTAGTAAATATCTTTCCAAGGAAGAGGTAACAACTTTCAATAAAGGAGCAACAGGAATTTTTAGTATCACAGTTTACGCAGAAAAGAAAGGGGCAAAGCAAGAAAAACAAAAAGCAAACACTTGTATGCCAGCGAAGGGGTGCTGTTAAATCAAAACAGGTTCTTTAAGAACGGTCGTTGCTGTCCCAATCTTTGTTAGAGGGGGGTAATGTGTTTTTTTTTAACGCTCAAAACCAAATACTTAGACGCAATTGTAAAGGGCTTTTGAAAATTAAAATAGTGTTAATTAGTTGATTATACGTAGATTTATGATGTGAAAAAACCAAAATCTAGATGCAACTAGCTGACAGGCAGTTGTGTAAAAATTGACGTACTTTTTGTTAAAATCAATAAGTTTTGCTATATTTGAAGGACACTCTTTCTCAAAAAAAACAAAACAGGGTTCTTTTTTTTGAGAAAGTTGAAAAAATAAATTTTGGGACCCCACCTAAATTAAAATAATATGATGGATACAACGACAACGACAGTTGCAATAGTAGTAATCTTAGTAATATTAATAATCTTATTAGGAATTGTTGTGAACTCGCCAAAAAAAGTAGAATCAACAACACCACAAGACCTCGAAGCATTTACTAAGTGGTTACAAGCAAACTATACCTCAACGCAATCACGCAAAAACCCGTATGCGTCATTACCACCTGGGAAGATGCGAAAGATAACCTCTGACAGAGTATACACTATACAACAAGTAGTCGCTGATTATTTGACTTAATTATAGGTTATTAATATAATACTTGTAGTGTAATGAACAGCCTCGGGGGTAAATCTTTCTCTTGCGTAGAACTCACGTTAAATTAGTGTGTGTAAAGAAAACAAAACTAGTGTTCAAAGGTATAAACCTATTGCTTCCGAGTTTTTTTATTGGTCTCAAATTTAGTTAAAACTATGCGCTTTAGCGCATCTCGCTTTAGTTTCTAAAAATATTTTAGTGCCTAGAAGGCAGAAGACCGAAGCCTGTGCTTCGGTCTTCTGCCTTAAAACAAAGGCGGTTTCGCATTGAAACGAATTTAATTCGTTATTAAACCTAAGGTACTTTAGTCCATAGTGGTTTAATTTCCTTTATTCCTCTATTTTAAATGTAACCACAGGTTGTACAGCATGATTTGAAATGTCTTCAGAAACACTACCGTTGAATATGTTTGACAAGCCTTTTCTACCGTGTGTGTTTAATGCAATTAAGTCTGACTTAATAGATCTTGCAAAATTTAAAATCCCTTTTTCTACATAAAGATCATTATATATATTGATAGAATGTTCCTTTATTTCTGAATCTTCTAAATAAAAATCAATTTTTGATTTTGAAGTGACCGTAGGCTCAAAATCATAAGCGGTATTTACTTTTAATAAGTGAATTTTAGCCTCAAAAATATTTGCAAATGAAACTACTTTCTTAAAAGTGGATTTGTCCTTTTCATTAAAATCAGAAGCAAAAACGATATTATTTAATTCAAAATCTTCAATTTCATTTTTTACAACTAAAACAGGTATGTCTGAATGTCGTACAATTTTTTCGGTGTTTGATCCAACAAGCATTTCTTCAAGACCAGAGACTCCTTGAGACCCCATTACAATTAAATCGGCTCCTTGTTCCTTACTTTCGTTAATGATTCCGTCATAAGCACTATGAAAAATTACAGATTTAGAGATTTTTATATCTTTTAAAAAATAGCGTTTGGTTAGTATTTCAAATTTTTCTTGCGCCTTCTTCATGTACAGAAGTGTAGCTGGAGAATTGTCTGCATTACCAAAACTTGAGGGGTCAATAATGGAGTTGGGAAGTTCTAACGCATGCAACAAATGCAGTTCGCTATTTGTTTTTTTAGCAATTTTAGCGGCAACTTGAGCCGCATATTCAGCTTGTTTTGAAAAGTCGATTGGAACTAATATTTTTTTCATAATACTTCTATTTTGAGATTATACGTTTTGTAAATCTACAAAAATAATACATAGCTAAAGGATTTTTATCATTAAAAAAAAAGTTGTATATTTGCGCTCGAAAACAAAGTGTTATTTGGAGGATGGAGGGGACGGAAAGTCCCCTCTTTCTATACAAAAGAATGAAACGAGTAACTGTAAACTCTGATTTTCTAAGGTAATGATTGATAGTGGGCAGTCCTGATAATTATCGGAATAGTTGAATAATAAGAACAAAATAGGTGAATCAAGATATAGTAAAACAGTTGGTGAAGGAGGCTCTTGAGGAGGACGAAAGCCTGTTTTTGATTGATTTGTCTTTTTTGGCAGGTAATAAAATATTGGTAGAACTTGATGGTGATACGGGAATAAGCTTAAAAGAGTGTATCAGAATTAGTCGATATGTTGAGAATAATTTAGATAGAGAGGAAGATGATTTTTCTTTAGAAGTGACTTCGGTTGATATTTCAAAACCTCTAAAAGTTCCGAGACAATATCAAAAGAATATTGGTAGAATTTTAAAGGTGAAAACTTTTGAGAGTAAAACAATAGAAGGAACTTTAATTAGTGCAGGATTAGAGCATATTAATTTGGAGTGGAAAGCAAGAGTTCCAAAGCCAATAGGAAAAGGAAAAGTAACTGTGGTTCAAACTGCAGAAATAGCATATAATAGCATACAAGAAGCAAAAGTGAAGATTATTTTTAATTAGAAAAATGGAAAATATAGCATTAATAGAATCATTTTCAGAGTTTAAGGACGATAAGAGTATTGATAGAGTAACGCTAATGGCGTTGCTAGAAGAAGTGTTTAGAGCGGCATTAAAACGAAAGTTTGGGTCGGATGACAACTTTGATATCATTATAAACCCTGATAAAGGAGATTTAGAAATTTGGAGAAATAGAGTTGTTGTTGCAGATGGTATGTCTGAAGATGACAATGAAGAAATTGAATTGTCTGAAGCTCAAAAAATTGAACCCGATTTTGAAATTGGGGAAGATGTGTCAGAAGAGGTAAAGTTGATGGATTTAGGACGTAGAGCAATTTTAGCATTACGTCAGAATTTGATTT
Source organism: Flavobacteriaceae bacterium (assembly GCA_023145595.1). GTDB lineage: Bacteria > Bacteroidota > Bacteroidia > Flavobacteriales > Flavobacteriaceae > Urechidicola. Next base: position 4,229 of record JAGLDM010000134.1, read on the forward strand.
CTAAAATTCATGAACATGACAGTACAAATGTCTTTAAACATTTTAAAAAGTTAGAAGGTGATATCTACAGCGCAGAGGTACATCATATAAAACATAATGCTATTATTTTATTAGATGATGATGGAAATGAGTTAATCATGCCCAAAAGTGAGCAAATTCGATCGGATTATTTCCGTAAAGGCGAATCTGTTCGTGGAATTATTAAAACGGTAGAATTAAGAGGAAACAAACCTGTTATTATTTTATCTAGAACTGAATCAAAGTTTTTAGAGAAATTATTTGAACAAGAAATTCCAGAAGTTTTTGATGGTTTAATTACTATTGAAAAAGTAGCGAGAATACCAGGTGAAAAAGCAAAAGTTGCAGTAGATTCTTATGATGATAGAATTGACCCAGTTGGAGCATGTGTTGGTATGAAAGGTTCAAGAATTCATGGGATTGTTCGTGAATTAGGAAACGAGAATATTGACGTAATTAATTACACTAAGAACGATCAATTATTTATAGCTCGTGCTTTAAGTCCGGCTAAAGTTACTTCAATGGATATTCATCTTGAAGAAGATAGAGAAGATGGTAAGAAAGGAAGAGTTGATGTATTCTTAAAGCCAGAAGAAGTGTCTAAGGCAATAGGTAGAGGCGGAGTTAATATTCGTTTAGCAAGCCTATTAACGGGATATGATTTAGATGTTCAAAGAGAAGGCGTAGAGGATGAAGATGTAGAATTAGCTGAATTCTCTGATGAAATTGAAGGATGGGTAATTAAAGAATTCCAAAATGTTGGTTTAGATACAGCTAAAAGTATTTTAGATCAAAATATTGCAGAATTGGTAAAAAGAACTGATTTGGAAGAAGAAACCATTATCGAAGTTCAAAATATTTTGAAAGCAGAATTTGAAAATTAATCAGTAATTTTCATTTAAATATAATTAAGAGTAACAACAAGTATGGCTGATAATAAAACAATGCGACTTAACAAGGTTTTAAAGGAACTTAATATTTCTTTAGACAGAGCGGTTGAGCACCTTTCTGGTAAGGGAATCGAGATAGAATCGCGTCCAACAACCAAAATATCTTATGATATTTATGAGGTTTTGCTAGACGGATTTCAAGCGGATAGAAGCAAAAAAGCCGAGTCGAAAGAAGTAGGAGAGGAAAAGAGAAAAGAGAAAGAAGCAATTGCTTTAGAACGTGCAGCGAAATTAGAAAAGCAACGACTTGAAGATGAGGCTAAGCAAGAAGTTTTAAAAGCAAAAGCTAAAAAACTTGAAGTGAAGACTGTTGGTAAAATTGATATTGACGCCAAGCCAAAAAAGAAAGTTGAAGTTCCTAAGGTTGAAGAAACTCCAGTTGAAGTACCTGTTAAGGAAACTCCAATTGAAGTTCCTGTTAAGGAAACTCCAAAAGTAGAAAAAGAAGCGGTTGTTGAGGTGCCTGTTGTTGAGAAGGCAGAAGTTCCTGCTACTGTTGAAAAGACTCCGGTTAAAAAAGAGAAGACCAAAAAGGCGGAAGTCAAAAAGGCGGAAGTCAAAAAAGAAGCAGTTGACAAAAAAGAAATTAAAGAAGAGAAGGTAGAAAAAGTTGTTGCTAAGGAATCAAAAACGGTTAAAGTTGAAGAAACTAAAACGGTTGTTGAAGACGAGAAGCCTTCAGAACCTGAAACAATAAAGACTCAATACAAAAAATTAGACGGTCCCAAATTGGCAGGAACTATCGATTTAAAACAATTCGAAAGACCTAAAAAGAAGAAGCCAGAAGGGAAAGGAATTAAAAAGCCAGGAGATAAGCCTAGTGCTGATAAGAAAAAACGTAAAAGAATCCGCAAAGAATTTAAACCAAGAGGACCAGGTGCAAATAAGCCAGGCTTAGGTCAAAGAGGCGGATTTAAAAAAGCCGGACCAGGTGCTGGAAGAAGAAATATTGTGAAAGAAGAGCCGTCTGAAGCGGATGTTCAAAAACAAGTAAGAGAAACTCTTGAAAAACTTCAAGGGAAATCTAAAAAAGGTAAAGGAGCTAAATATCGTAGAAATAAAAGAGATTCTCACCGTGAGCAGACAGATATCGATTTAGAGATTGCTGCAGCAGAGAGTAAAATCTTAAAGGTAACAGAATTTGTTACCGTTAGTGAAGTTGCAACCATGATGAATACACCAGTAAATCAAATTATTGGAGCATGTATGTCATTAGGTATGATGGTGACTATGAATCAGCGTTTAGATGCAGAAACTTTGGCGATTGTTGCTGAAGAGTTCGATTATAAAGTTGAATTTGTTGGTGCGGAAGTTGAAGATGCAATTGTTGAAGAACAAGATGTTCCTGAAGATTTAGAAGGAAGAGCACCAATTATTACAGTAATGGGTCACGTAGATCATGGTAAAACATTGTTGCTGGATTATATTAGAAATGCAAATGTGATTGCTGGGGAGTCTGGTGGAATTACACAACATATTG
>JAGLDM010000135.1 GCA_023145595.1 Flavobacteriaceae bacterium
GGGCTGATTAACAATGAATTAGTTCAAAATAAAACATGGGAAATAAAAAGTTTTTTAATGCGTTTGCCCTGGATGGGAGTGATAGGGAATAACTTATTCTGAATAAATTCGTATTTTTACCAACTTATTGCAAAATTCTAAAAAGAATAAAGTTTAAATCGGAACAAAACCAAAGTCACTTGAAAAGAGTTTTAAATATATACGCTGTTTTTTTATTATTACTTTTAATAATTGGTTGTTCGGTAAAGAAAGATGCTTTTTTAAATCGAAGTTTTCATTCGGTTAACACAAAATATAATATCCTTTATAATGGAGAGTCGGCCTATGATAGAGGGCTGCAAACACTATATGATGATTATAAAGACAACTATAGAGAGCGCTTGCCAATAGAACGTTTAGAAGTTGTTGAGATAGCGATACCAGGGATAAAACAATCAGGAGGTGATTCTAACCCCTTATTTGAAAAATCCGAAGAAAAAGCGGTAAAGGCTATTCAAAAACATTCCATGAATATTCATGGAAAAGAACAAAACCAACAAATTGACGAAGCCTATTTGTTGTTAGGAAAGACGCGTTATTACTCACAACGTTTTGTTCCGGCATTAGATGCATTCAATTATATTATACTGAACAATCCGAAAGCAGACTTGTTAGGCGAGGCTAAAGTTTGGCAAGCAAAAGCGTTTTTAAGGTTGCAAAATGAAGAACAAGCATTAGATAATCTGCAAAAAACGCTCAATCGTCCAGAATTTTTAAAAGGATACGTTGTTGAGAGTGCCCATACAGCAATTGCAATGGTTTTTACAGAAATGGACAGCACTCAAAAGGTTTTACATCATCTAAAACAAGCCGTATTAACCAATTTTGATAAAGAACAAACAGCGAGAAACACCTATATTATCGGACAAATATATAGAGAGTTGAATTACTTAGACTCATCTAATGTTGCTTTTCAAAAAGTGATTGATATGAAAAAGGCTCCGTATAGATACCGAATTCATTCTGAGATAGAAATTGCAAAAAACTTATCAGGTAATGCCGATACTCAATTTTTAATAGAAACACTTAGTGACCTAACTAGGGATAGAGAGAATAGACCTTATTTAAATGAGTTGCATTACCATATAGGATTATTGTACAAGAAGTCAGGGCAAATTGATATGGCTATTGAGCATTTAAAAACTTCTGCTCATGCAAAAAAAGCAAATCGGTTTCAAATCAATTTGGCCCTTGAAGAATTGGGAAATATTCAATTTGACAAAGCAAATTATGTTGATGCTGGAGCGTATTATGATACTGTTTTAGGAACCTCTTCTAATAAAAAAACCAAACGCCTTAGAAGGCTTGAGAGAAAGCGTGTTAACTTAGAACATGTAATTTATTTTGAAAGTATTGCTCAGTTTAATGATAGTATTTTAGACCTAACTAAAATGTCTTTAGATGAGCAAGTAGCTTATTTTCAGAGTTATGTTGATGATCTAATTGCTCAAGAAAAAAAAGAAAAAGAACAATATTTAACCAGTGGTTTTGGAGTGGTGAATACAGGAGGAAATAATCAATTTTCTGGTGATGGTAAGTGGTATTTTTACAATACACAAGTGGTTGGTTTTGGAGCTCAGGAATTTAATCAAATTTGGGGTAACCGCCTTTTAGAAGATAATTGGAGACGGTCTGATAAAAGAGCAATCAACAGTAACGATGATTTAAATAAAGAATTGGTTAACGTAGAAATTGATGATGAACGTAAATACGACGTAAAAGCATATATTGAGCAAATACCGACTTCTCAAAAGTCAATCGATAGCATTTCGACTATTCGCAATGATGCCTATTATCAGTTAGGGTTAGTTTATAAAGAGCAATTTAGACAAAACACTATTGCAGCAGATAAATTTGAAGATTTGCTCAGTTTTTCTCCAGAAGAAAAGTTTATTTTACCAAGTAAATACCACCTGTATAAGATTTATACTGAAATAAACCCTGAAAAAGCAGCAATGTATAAGGAGCAAATTGTAACAGCATATCCAGACTCTAAATACACAAAACTTGTTTTGAACCCACATGAGGTCTTAACAGAAGAGGGTTCAGATGAAAATTCTTCAGAAAAAAAGTATGAAGATTTCTACTGCGCCTATCAATATGAAAAATATGAAGAAGTCATAGAAGAATGTGACCTTGCCATTTCAACATATGCAGAGTCATTTATTTTGCCTAAATTTGAACTTCTTCGAGCGTATGCCATTGGAAAACGAGACGGGACAGAAGCTTTTCAAAAAGCCTTGGAGTTTGTTAGTCTTAACTATTCGAACTCAGAAGAAGGTAAAAAAGCCGCAGAAGTATTAGAAACGATTAATAAACTTTAAACTTAGAAATTATGTTTTCAGACAAAAAAAACGAACAATCGGCAATTTTAGAACGTAATATTATTGCAAAAAAAACTACAATTGTAGGAGATATAAAGTCAGAAGGAGATTTTAGGATAGATGGTTTGCTTGAAGGGGCTATAACAACTTTAGGAAGGGTAGTTATTGGTGCAACAGGCGTTGTAAAAGGAGATATTAAGTGTTCAAATGCAGATATTGAGGGGCGTTTTTCAGGAAAATTAGCTGTTACTCAGCTATTGTCGTTAAAAAAGACTGCGGATGTTAAAGGAGAAGTAGTTATTAAAAAACTTTTAGTAGAGCCAGGAGCAATTTTTAATGCAACGTGTGTTATGAAGTCTGGAGTTAAAGATTTATTGAAAGATGAAAATGCCAGATCAAAAAAAATCGCCCAATAAATACGTACAACTTACCGGTATTGCATTTCAAATGGGAGCAACAATTTATTTGGCGGTCTATTTGGGTAAAAAATTAGACATAATGTATCCTAATGAGAAAAAGTGGTTCACTTTGGGCTTTACACTTATAGGTCTTGTGATTGCACTGTATGCAGTAGTCGTACAATCTAATAAAATAAACAGTAAATGAAAGAAGTGTTTTTTTATCTAATGAAACTTCTTCTTGGGTTATTGTTAGTCTTTATAATTCATCTTGCAATTCTACATTACTTAGAAAAACCTTTGTTTGGCAATTTAATTGTGTTGGCTTATATAGGTAATTATGTGTTGGCAACAATTGTGCTGTTGATAATTCAAAAATCTATAAAAAAGAAATCGATGCAATCTGGATTTCTTTTTATGGCAGGGAGCGGTCTTAAATTTTTAGTGTTTTTCCTGTTTTTTTACCCAATTTATAGAGAGAACGGGGTTATGGAAACCGTTGAGTTTGTTACTTTCTTTATTCCCTATTCTTTTTGTTTGATGGCAGACGTTCTATACCTTACCAACCAGCTTAATAGACAAAAGTATTCCTGATTATTAGTGTAAAAAAAAAAGTTTAAATAATTTTTTCTTTTGAGAAAGAAAAGAATAGTATTTTTGTCTCGATTTTAAAGACAATATAATTTGTTTACCATGCAAAAAAAATTATTAGTAAAATTACTCACTGTAGTATTTTTAGTTTTTAGTACCTCAACGTTTGCACAGCACGAAGAAAATGCAGCACATGAAACCGGTAGCGAAGAGGTGAGTTTTAAAGCAGCAATAAAAGAAAGCATAACTCATCATTTATTAGATTCACACGATTTTACTTTTTTTAGTGATTCAGAAACTGGAGAACACTATGGTTTTTCTTTACCTATAATTTTAATTGACGGAGGAATTCAAGTATTTTCTTCTTCAAAATTTCATCATGGTGAAACGGTTGCCGAAAATAACGGAAACTATTATAAGTTGTTTCATAACAAAATATATAAAACAGATGCCGCAGGTGCAATTGCTTTAGACGATCACCATCATCCAACAAATGTAAAACCACTAGATTTTTCGATTACAAAAAGTGTTGTAATGATTTTTATAACAGGTGTTTTAATGCTATTGTTGTTTGGAGGTTTGGCAAAATCATTTGGAAAAGGACCAATTGCTACAGGAGCGGGTCGTTTCTTTGAGCCAGTAGTTCTCTATATTAGAGATGATATTGCAATACCAAATATTGGAGAAAAGAAGTATAAAAAATACATGCCTTATTTATTAACTGTTTTCTTTTTTGTATGGTTTTTAAATTTATTTGGATTAACGCCGCTAGGGGTAAATATTACAGGTAATATTACAGTTACATTTGCTTTGGCAATGATCACATTTGTCATTACACAGGTTTCAGGTAATAAAAATTACTGGAAACATATTTTTTGGATGCCAGGAGTTCCAACCCCAATGAAAATTATTTTGGCTCCAATAGAATTATTAGGAGTATTTATAAAACCCTTTGCATTAATGATTCGTTTGTATGCGAACATAATGGCAGGTCACGTAGTACTTATGAGTATTATTGCGCTGATTTTTATATTTCAAAACTGGATAGGTAGTAGTTTATCGTTTTTATTAGCCTTTACTCTTTCTATTTTAGAATTATTAGTAGCGGCTTTACAAGCCTATATTTTCACCATGTTATCTGCACTTTATTTTGGAGCAGCAGTAGTGGAAGATGATCATTAACAAATTGAATGTTTAATTTAATTATATATATATTATGGAAATTCCAGAGATTGTAGGAGCAGGTTTAATCGTTATCGGTGCTGGATTAGGTATTGGTAAAATTGGTGGGTCAGCAATGGACGCTATTGCACGTCAACCTGA
>JAGLDM010000136.1 GCA_023145595.1 Flavobacteriaceae bacterium
TGACTTCCTCCAATAATCACAACATTTCTAAAGTTCCCTCCACCAAGTCTATACTTACGCAAAACAAATACATAAAGTAACTTTAAAACAAAAATAACCCCGAATACAATCATTAGGGTTATTTTTTGATTTTCAAAAACATCCCCTTCTTTAAAAAGACCAAAATATGCAAAATAGGATATGCTATAATATATGAATTGTAATACAAGCCTAGTAACTACCTTTGGGTATTTGGTATACCTATATAAAACATATAATTTTGTATTAATAGCAATAAGTAACCATGTTGCGTTGAAAAAAACAACAGGAACTAGCTCCATGTATATAGCATTGGTCAACACAAACATCGTTGCATTCAGAACAAATAAATCTATAAAAATAGATATGGGTTTTAAATATGAGGAGTAGCCTTTTTTCAAGTTTAGTTTTTTGATAAATATAAGGAGTTTCGAAGACTTTAAATGTTTAAAAAAGCCTTTCTTTCAATACTAGTACCAAAAACTTATAATTCCCAACCAAATATCGCTTCCACATTCGCTTAGGTTCTTGTGCGAATCTATAAAACCACTCCAATCCATTTTTTTGCATCCAAAGGGGGGCGCGTTTTACTTTTCCAGCGACTACATCAAAACTACCTCCAACTCCCATCACAAAATTCACTTTATTTAAAAGACTTTTGTTTTCGTAAAGAAAGTTTTCTTTGGTTGGAGAACTGATTGCTACGAACAAAATATTCGCTCCACTATCTGAAATTTGTTTTGCAATAGCCTGCTCTTCTTCTTTTTTAAAATAGCCATTTCTGTATCCGGCAATGATATCTGATGAATATTGCTCAGAATACCTGTCAACTACTTTCTTAACAACTTCTTCTTTTGCACCAAAGAAAAATATTTTGTAGTTGTTTTTATATGCAAGTTCAACAAGGTTTACCATTAAATCAACACCCGCTACACGCTCTTTTAATGGTTTTTTTAATATTCTAGATGCCCAAACCACCGCTTGTCCATCAGCATTGATAAGATCAGACTCATTCACACTTTTACGCAATTGTAAATCTTTTTGCATCGCAACAATTTTACCGGCATTTACAACAACATGATGAATTTGTTTTTGAGATTCAATGCTTCTTTCAATAATATTCAATGTTTCTTGCATTGAATAATTATCTATAGTAGTATTTAGTATGTTGATTCTATTGTTCATCTGTATCTTTTAAGTAATATGACATCGCATAGAACATCCATGATTGTGCCCATCTAATATATGGAATTTTAGATGTTACTAGTTTGTTTTTTTGATAGTAAAAATACCCTTCTAAAGATTGCATATTATTGATTGTCCAATTGAGAACATTATCTACTAACTTCCTATTCTCTTTTAAAACACCCAATTTACTCAAAGTAACAACTAACTGAGCTGGAGCATGAATATCTATAGGAAATGTTTTATTATTATAGTATTTTGAAATGCCCTCTTCTGTAAAAAAAGTCTCTAAATAGTATTTTAACCCAATCTCTATATTTTTTTCAAATGATAAATCTCCTGAAATACGTTGATAGGTAAATATACACTCCAAATTATACCCCGTATGAAAATTATCTATCCATTGATGAAAAGGTAATGTTCCATAGGCCCAAGCACCATTTTTTTGTTGATGCTTACACACATAAGCAACTATTTTTTTTGCTTGGTCTAACAGTTCATCTTCTTTAGTGTATTGATATACCAAACTCAACAATTTCGCTCCCAATAATCCCGCATTAAAAACCTGAGTTTTATCTACAGGTGAATAGGATAATGTAAAATCATTATCATCATCAAACGATTTATTTAAATCTTTTAAAACAAAATCAATGCTACTTTTTACGACTTCTAATAATTCGTTATTTTTTGTTATTTCATAAGCGTTTAATAAAGCTTCGCCGATAAAAGTAGTTGCTACTACGGTTGGTGTGTGTTTTGGTTGAAAAAAAGCACGAGCTTGCCAATCAAAATTATAACCCCAGCATGCTCCTGAATAGCCTTTGGTTTGTAAAGATATTATCTTGGAAGATAAAAAATTTATTTTTTCCAAATACTCCTCTTTGGGGTTAATCTTATAAAGATTACAATAACCTGTTAAAAAAAGCCCCAATCCCTTTGGGTTATAATCTTTTTTTACACCAACTAATTTTCTGAAATTAATTGGACTTCTTTTAAAAAATTGAATCCACGCTATTCGAAACAATCGAGATTTACCTAAAAAAGTTTTTTGAATTACCCAACTATTTAAACCGTCATAAGGATCGTAACCCTTAAAGTTTTCTTTTTCGCAGTATTTACGAAGTTTATTAAACGATTTTTCAACCTTATTTCTTTTATCTTTTTTCACAAATCCTATATGCTAATTGTCTTTATTCAAATAATTATTTATTACTCCTTTTTCATTTTGATGTAAACCATCACTTAAAAGATATTCTTTTCCCCTTCTTTTTTACCAAGATTGTATATTACTTTTTGTTTTAGATTAGCACCTTCAGACCATTCTTTACATAGACCTTCTTTTAAACCGACTTTATAAAAAACTTTCTTTTATGTCTTTGTCTGCGTAAAACTCTTTATAGTTCTCTTCTACAAGCCCGTTTTGACACCTTAAATCAATCTTTATCCGTTATCGTGTCTTTCTAATAAAGATAATGCATCCCCCTTAAAATATATTTAATCGCACAATGAACAATCTAATCCAATAGGCTGAAATGTAAAAACGGAGGAAAGGAATTAAAAACAGAGACAATTTCTGACTCGCTTAATGACTTCTTATAAATCCTCAACCCATACATTACACCTTCTAAACGAGTACTTACTTTACCTCCTACCTTTAGAGCCCCTATAATAATTGATGTTGTCTTTAAGTTATGAGGCATAACATTATTGAACGTTGCGTATAAATCCGAGTTTACATATATTTGAATTGTATTGTCAATTGTGTAATTTACTGAAACAAAATAATAGTTATTTGTTTTTATACTCTGAGAGTTTAAAAAAGAGTTTGAGACACCTCTATTTTTATCATAATTTTCATAATATAAATGCTGACGACCATACATTCCTGAAACCCTATTTCTTGGCA
>JAGLDM010000137.1 GCA_023145595.1 Flavobacteriaceae bacterium
ACCGAGTCCTATAATTGCAATTTTATTTTTTTTATCCATTTTTTTTAATTTTTTAGATGAAGATAAAGACTTTGAATTCTTTATTTTTCACTTCGGTTCACTTCGATTCCGCTCAGTGACCACCGCTCAGTGACCATGCTTCGTAACCGTTCTCGTTAGCCATATTCAATCCCCCCTTCGGGGGTTAGGGGGCTAAATTCTCCCAATACCAATCAACGGCTTCTTCCAATCCTTGTTCTATAGAAAATTCTGGTTTATTTCCCAATAACTTTGTTGCTTTATCTATCGAAGCCAACGAATGCGGAATGTCTCCTGCTCTATTCGGACCATATTTAATTTCAACTTGAGCAATTTTAGGATCAAATGCTGACAATTTATCTCGCAAGGCAATAATCAACTGATTTAAAGTAGTCCGTTCTCCAAAGGCTGTATTATATACTTGATTTAATGCAGCTTCATTCTCAGTAGAAATCGCTAATAAATTCATTTGAATTACATTGTCTATATAGGTAAAATCTCTAGAATATTCGCCATCACCATTAATTACAGGAGATTCATGATTCATAAATTGCATTACAAATTTCGGAATTACCGCTGCATATGCTCCATTAGGATCTTGCTTTCTTCCAAATACATTGAAATAACGCAATCCAATAGTGTCTAATCCGTAGGTTGTATGAAATATTTCGGCATACAATTCATTTACATATTTTGTAATAGCATAAGGAGATAACGGCTTTCCAATAACATCTTCTACCTTTGGCAACCCTTTTGAATTTCCATATGTTGAAGAACTCGCTGCATACACAAAACGCTTCACCTTAGCATCTCTAGCCGCAGTAAGCATATTTAAAAAACCCGATATATTTACATCATTGGTTGTCTTAGGGTCTTTAATAGAACGAGGTACAGAGCCTAAAGCAGCTTCATGCAATACATAGTCTACTCCTTCACAAGCCTTGTTGCAATCTTCTATATTTCGAATATCACCAACAATCAATTTAAAGTTAGGATTGCCAAAAAGATGCTGAATATTTTCAGGTTTTCCTGTGGCAAAATTATCTAAACATACAACTTTATTGTCGAGTTTTAATAGGGTTTCACATAGATTTGAGCCAATAAATCCGGCACCTCCTGTTATTAATATATTTTTGTTTTTCATGTTGTTTTTTTCTTAGAAAAATTTTTTGGCAATGCGATGATACGGTAATCGGAATGACATTGAGATATTACTATTTCTGATAACTAATCGGAGCGTACCTTTTTTACAATGATAGTTCTGAAACCCTTCTAACCATGTACTTCCGTCATCTATCTTCTGTCACTTTTGAATTTGATTCTTTTTCTACTTGCTTCGGCTCCGCTCAGCAACCATGACTTAATGTAAACGCTCAATTATTGAAAATTAAGCATTAGTTATCTAGTTAACAAGCGTTGACTTAGCCTACTAACATTCATTTTAAATTGTAAAGATATAGGTTATTTGGTGGTAGTGAAGATTTTACTACCAATGGCAGAAACGCCTTATTTAAAGTCAAATATTTTGAATTAACCATTTTATCGATCTTCAATTATTTAAAAATCGAATCCTTATTGATAACGACACATTACAAATCTGAGGTAGCCTTATTTAGAAAGCATAAAGCGTTCCTAAGCCATATTGAAAACAATTTATTTTAGGATTAGAAATACCCATTTTAGCAGCGGCATCTAAATTAATAGCCCATCCTTTAGATACCCAATAATTAAATCCGATAATTGTATTTAAATTCATGGATGAAATTGATGGTATTTCTACCAACGGCTCTACTATTTCTGCCGGCGACTCTACTGTATAAGCCCCTATATTAATGAATCCAAATCCCAAAGCGAGATATGGATCAAATTTATTTAAGTCTAACACTCTAGCAAAAGAGTATCTTCCATTGAAATCAGTCGCAAAAAAACCGGTAGAATCACCTTCTAAAACAACCCCATTAATAGTTTTCCCCTCCTTATATATGTTTATAGACATTTTACTAAATACACTAATATCATCGGTTACATAATATTCAAAACTAAATGTTAAGGGAAGTCCTCCAAAATTATAATGCTCTCCTGAAAGGGTTGTTTTTGATCCGTTTCCGGAATCATCAACGATATTAAGGCCTAATCCAAGAAGCATATCACCTTCATAGTGTCCATGGTCAATCTGATTCCACCTTTGAGCGGCTGCAAAATTAACGCTCAATACAATAAGCGTTAAGGATAAAATGATCTTTTTCATTTTTATTTATTTTTATACTTAATTATCAATCTTCTTTTTCATTTAATTATTTCTACGGCTTCGCCACCTGAGTCCCATTTTTGGATCAGTATTTATTTATGGTTATTCGGTGATACGGTATTTATTATTCTGTTTTTTAATGATTGTTTCAAACAAAATAACATTTTCCTATTCACTACACCTTCATTAACGTAATCTTTAACCCCAAATCTTTCAATATCAACTGCACTCTTCTTTTTGTTAACTCTTGAACCACGCCTTCTTTTCCTGCAAAAGGACCTGACTTAACTTTTAACCGATCACCAGGTTTTAGGTTTTCTACTTGTGCATTCACTCCAACTTCAGATAAGGTTTCTTTTAATACTCGAATTTCTTCATCTCGCACTATTGCAGGTTTTTTCAACCAAAACAAGTAACGCACTACATAAGGAACTTGAAATACAATTTCTCTTTCTTTTTCTTTTAACTGAACAAATACATACGAATTAATCAGTGGCACCTCTACCTTTTTCTTTCGATCTGACCACTGACGCACTTCAGTAATCATTGGACAAAATACTGTGATACCTAATTTCTCTAATTCCTGAACCACCTTTTTTTCAGCTCGAGGCTTTACATAAATTACAAACCACTGCATTCCTTTCATTTACAAAACACTTTCTAATAAAATATCCTTTCCTTTTTTCACAACATAAAAAATAATTCATAGTGAAAGACATTAACAAAAATACAAACTATATATATACAAACCTATGTTTTGCCTAATAATAATAAAACTTAAAACTGACTATTCCCGAGGCAGACAGACTATGTCGTAATTAATTTTACTGTCATTTCGCCGAAGTGGAGAAATCTCAAAGCATTGATTTTCAAACAATAAGATATTTCGACTTCACTGTGTTTTGTTTAATATGACGTTTTTTTAATTATGACACAGTCTGAGGACCACAGAGGTATTACGCCAGTTTCATTTTGGCTTTAGGACCAAAAACCGAAATTTAGTATTTGCCTCACCCGAAACCCCAAGGAGAGCCTAGGGAAATTTTTTAGATTAAATAACTGAAGAAATAGTGTTGGAAGCAGGGGAAGGTATTTATTTAGCGATGTCGCTATTCAATAAGTAGATCTTTATTTTTTTCTAAAATAGGACTTACCAATTCAATAATTTTTCGATTGTTTATTTTTTCTAAGGCTTCCAAATGTCGTTGGTGATGGACATCAGACCCTACAAAATCAATCATTTTTTCTTTTAAAAGTCGTGTCGCTATTTTTTGCACATTTTTTCCATAATAATCAGAGAGCGATAATAAATTTAATTGAAATTGGCACCCTGCATCTTTTAACTTATAATATTCATTAAAATCTTGATG
>JAGLDM010000138.1 GCA_023145595.1 Flavobacteriaceae bacterium
AGGTTTCACATTTATTATTTTACATACTTTAATAAATTCATCAACATTTGCCCCTTTTACAGTAATGTGGACTTCATAAGGAAATTTGGTTTTTATTCCTAATAGCGTCTGTTTAATTGTCGTCATATAATCTCTCTATTTTTTAAAAGAAGTAAATTATAACATAAATTATAATAAGATGCAATTATATGTTTCATAATTTTGTGATTTGGTGGAGACGGAGGGAATCGAACCCTCATAATCACTTTGCAAAAGTGGCATAATTCCGTTATATTACGTCCCCAAATATTCTTATTATACTGTTGCCATCGGATATGGCGTTTTAATGTTATTAATATCAACTTTAATAAATTCATCAAAATCGATACGTTCAAACCTAACACTACAATAATACCCTAGATAACATATTGGGTTTTTTATTTTAGCAATACCAGTATCAACATATAATTTTTTAAATATTGTAGTTTTATGTAAATAGCCACATGTCACTTCTCCGTTCGCATGGACAAATACACATTTATAATCTATTGGTGTACTTTCTTTTATGTCTATCCAACCAATCGATTCAAACATTTTTATGGTTTCTATTTTCTTTTTTTGTCTTTCTATGTGATTCATATTAGTTTATCATATATATATTGCTTTTTAAATAAGGTGTTGTGGAGTGTAAACTCCACAACAATTTTCACTACTATGTAAGTGGAATCGAACCACTATTTAAAGATTGTCTCTTTCGTAATACCATTATACTACACATAATAATTGACTTAGAGTGATGGTGTCTCATCAATAAAACCAAACACTCATAAGTGCAAGGTTCACAATAACATCTTATTGTTCCTATCATGTTTCAGAAGAATCACCTTCTTACTTTATGTGGTTATATTTCTTACTCCTAGTGTTTGGCATATCAATAATTCTTTATAAAGTTGAATTAATAACAATCTTATAACGGTCCCAATCGCTATTTTGTACTCTTACTCGCCATTTTGGCGAGATGATGGCGAGAATTTTTACTTTGTTTGTTGCAACGTTTACCAGTTCCTATAAATGATGAATGGACCGCTTTTGCGAGACCGGTAATTACGTTTTATGATGCTCCAACAAATGGAACGGCACATGGAAGTTCTCCTTTAGACCCTTTGGTTTCGGGAACTGACAAACAATTTAAATTAGGTGATATCATTCTCCCCATTGGTATTGGTAAAGCAAAAGCCGAAGGTTGGTCTTGGGGTGGTGGATTAACATTTATTTTTCCTTCTTCATCTAACGATTTATTAGGCTCTCACAAGTACCAAATGGGACCTACGGCCCTACTCTTATGGGCGAATAAGAAATGGTTAGTGGGTGGTCATTTACAACATTGGTGGAGTATTGGTAACGACAATGCTTCAAGTAATGACCCTTTAATTAATGCATCAATTGCTGCTAAACACAATTCAGATACAAATCATACGGCACTTCAATATTTTATTGTAAGACACCTACCCAATGCATGGCAAATAAGAGCAAGCCCTATTGTTTCTGTAAATTGGAATGGTATAGACGATAATAAAGTTACCTTACCCATAGCTTTAGGGTTTGGTAAAATGATAAAATTAGGCCCTATGCCAGTAATGTTAATGGCAGAATATCAACAAGCATTAGTAGCACCAGACGCAATTGGCATGGATCATACTTTTATGTTACAAGCAAATTTTATTATTCCAAATCCTTTTGGAAGTTTGTAAATTATCATAACTAATCATTATTAAACAATAAAATTATGAAATCAAAAACACTTACCATTGTATTTTTACTCTTCGGAATTATTTTTCAATCCAATGCACAATCAGACAATGATGGCAATTGGATTGTCATCGCCAAAAAAGACGTGGCATATAAAAAAGGAGATAATGATAAAATTACGCCTTATGGTAGCGAACGAAACGTTTCAAAAATTAAAGTAAAATGTACACAAGGAACCTTAAAACTTAAAAAAGTACATGTAACCATGGACGACGGCACAAAAAAAGAATATAGCGCCAAAGGTGTTGGAGTTCTAAACAAAGGAATGTCTTCATTTGCCTTTGATCTTCCAGGAAAAGATAAAAAACTAAAAACCATCGAAATTGAATATGATGCGGTTGGTAATGTGTTATTGACAAAAAGAGCAAAAGTTGAAATTTTAGGTAAGAAGCGTAAAGATTAAATCTATTTAAAGAATGACAATCAAAGGTTTTTTAAAATATAGTTTTTTAGTTGTAGTTGTTTTTCTTCTACAAAACTGTTCTTTATTGAAAGTAAATCTAGAAACAGACTCGGTTCCTCTCGATAATCAAATGGTCGAAACTCGTAATTTAACGCATAGTTTCGTGAATACATTTTTTCATGATGTCCGAGTTGCCTCTGACTCTATTTTTGATAATACAGATGATAAAGATATTCAAGTAAATGCATTACTTTGGAAAATCATAGCAACCCAACAAGCTAAAAATAAAATTTTTCAAAACAACCCAGAAGTTGCTTTAATTGATACTTGGGTATTAACGGCTACTATGGCTGATTTTTTAGAAACAGGACTTGGAAATTCAATGTTTGCAGAGCAGCAACCAATTGCTATAAATGCAAGTACATCTCTATTATTTAAAATAGATGAGATTGCCCAAAAATCATTTAAAAGGGATTATAATGAGGCAAAACATTTTGTAGATAGTATTCGTAAAAATGAATCTTTTACATCCTATGACTTCTACAGAGAAACTTTACATGATGATTGGTATAAATATCAGAAAATACCAGATAGTATTGCTAATGGATCTGTTGGAACACTCTCACAAGTATTATCAGATTTTTCAACAAAATTTGCTGTGGGTGGTGAGCAAACTTTATATCAGTCGCAATGGGCTACAAAGTTGATGCTAAAAAGATCTAATCTTGATAAAATTGACTTGCAAAAAATGTCTGATGATT